>NZ_JBNHEQ010000126.1:0-20776 GCF_050016015.1 Dapis hubbardiae BLCC-M172 | reverse complement strand
TTGGCTTCTGCTGTCGCTTAACCCAACAAAAATTTTTATGGTAGTAGGTTTTTTTAGTTAAGGGAATATATTTTGGTTGAAAAAAACATCAGAATATTAATAGTAGGATTTCTTAACTTTAATACGTCTTGATATATATGTTGGGTTTCGTTGCCTCAACCCAACCTACAAAGACTTCAATGCTTTAATTTACTATACTAGAAGTGCTCCTATTTTACTGCGAATACGACTAAAGCCTTCTGCACATTGATTAAAACAAGTTACGTCAACCCTTACCCATCGACCATCATTAGTACAGATAACATTAAAAACAGTATTATTTCCTTTTTTAAAGCGACTGTTCCAACTAGGAATTTTTTGCATTGCCCCTTGTTGTACTAATCTATCCATTTCTTGTTTAGCATTCTTTTCACAGCTTACGATATCTGTGCTACTCACTTTCCTCCAACCTGTGCTACCTCCATCTCCTGTTCCTGGGTTTACTTCTTTAGGTAAAGAACTAACTATTAAGGCAAAAGCTGTAATACTAACAAATAGTCTAGTTGTAATTGTATTGATTGTCTTTAATATTTGATTACCTCATTTATTTGCTATTTTTACCCTGCAATATTATTTTTACTTTTTTTACCCTGCAATTATCTTTCTCTGATTTTATTTCTTGCTTCAGAAATATAACCGGGAGTTTTATTGATTTTTAAGATATCTTTTCACCTAAGAAACTGTAGAGAATTTTAGGCAGTTAAAAATTTTCTTTTGGGGAATTTAATTCAAAAATTCATCAAAGCCAAATTTGACAATACTGGTATATATTTTTCTACCATTTATAAATTACTTCCTAATTGCCTTAACAGGTTGGGTTAAGAGACAGCGCAACCTGACAAAAACTTCTATGGCAGTAGTTTTTTTTACTTAAGGGAGTAAATTTTGCTTGAAAACTGATTAGGCGATCGCGAAGCGGAAGGAAGTTCTATATCTCTCTCTAATCTCTTTAGTTGAATAAAAAATCATGCTTATAGGCGAGTAACCCCAGTTAAACTTTATTCTATCACAATTTTTGTGAGGATGCCACCTAAAATCCTGCTTTTTTTCAGGAGCTTCACACAATGAAAATATTGGTAATTTTCCACTCAATAGACATCTCCCACGATTCCCTACTCTCTCTTTTCTGAATATTTCTCATAAAAAGAGCGATCAGGAAGCGGAACGGAGTTCTATCCCTTTGCCATGTTTTATCCGTCTTTCAATATTGGTAATTTAACCAGAAAGCTGACAACTGGTAACTGATTAGGCGATCGCGAAGCGGAAGGAAGTTCTATATCTCTCTCTAATCTCTTTAGTTGAATAAAAAATCATGCTTATAGGCGAGTAACCCCAGTTAAACTTTATTCTATCACAATTTTTGTGACGATACAACCAATAATCAAGGATTTTTTTAGGAGCTTCACAAAATGAAAATGTTGGTGATTTTCCACTCAATAGACATCTCCCACCATTCCCTACTCTCTCTTTTCTGAAGATGTCTAATGGAAAGAGCAATATAGGTGCCGCACTTGCTCCGTCAACGCCAAGCGGAAAGGAGTTCTATCCCTTTGCCATGTTTTATCCGTCTTTCAATATTGGTAATTTAACCAGAAAGCTGACAATTGGTAACTGATTAGGCGATCGCGAAGCGGAACGGATTTCTATATCTCTGCTCTTTTATTGAATAAAAAGTCATACTTATAGGCGAATAACTCCAGTTAAATTTTATTCTATCACAATTTTTGTGAGGATGCCACCGATAATCCAGGATTTTTTTCAGGAGCTTCACAAAATGAAAATATTGGTAATTTTCCACCGCGCTCGAAACTTTACTATATAAATAGCCTAGTCATTTTAAGACAAATCTCGTTAGAATATTTTCCCCTGATAGATTGTTGTCTTTTTGAGAATTTCCACAGCCTTATTAGGGCAGAAATATCTACTTATAAATGATAAATATTACAAGCATTTCGGCGTAAAATATCCACAGCTATTTCCTCAGCTTCCTTAACAGTTAAATCTCCATCTTTCACTGATTCATCTAACACTTCTCCCAAAACTTTCCGCCCCCATTTCGCACCTAAATAATATAAATCAGGAATCAAATGAGCATCGGAAGAATACATCAATTTACTAATAGGTGCTAACTCCATTAATTCTCTAACTACACATCTCATTCCAGCCACACTTAAGGAAGGTATTACTAACCCAAAACCTATATAAACATTAGGATAAACTGATGCTAAATAACCAGCTTCACGGGTATAAGGATAAGAAGCATGTAATAAAACAATTGGAGCATTACGAAAGCGATTATCTTCTAATAAAAATCGCAAATGTAGAGGATTTGATAAACGTAAATCTAAGTCTGGGTCGCCAATTCCTGTATGAAATTGTATCGGGATTTTATGTTTTGCAGCTACTTCCAATGTCTGGATTACTAAAAAGTCAATTAAAGGTTTATTATTCAGACGTGGTGGTTTTTCTCCTGTTATTTTTTTAATAGCATTAAATTGAGATTTTGCTAATTCTATATTGACAGGTTGAATCTCTAAACCTGTACGATAAGCTGCAATACTTTTAAAACCGACTACTTCTGGTGGAGGAGGGTCAATTTCTGCTCTAAATCTTTCCCAAAATTCAGCAAAACTATTTACTTGGGGAATGAGATTTTGGGCGAGGTTTTCTATTCTTAATAATCGTTTTACCCCTACAAATTGTTGATGCCATTGCCAAGGTAAAATTTCCTCTGGGAGAAAACCATCATCTAACAAAATTGTGTCAAGGTTGGCAGCATTAAAACAAGTTTTGGTTAAATTTTCTAAGCCTAAATTATCTCGTTTAGCTAATATTTCTGACTCTTGCGGTTCACATTTTAATAAGTCTGCCATATCCCTTAAACTTCGACGATAAAATAGGGTATGACGGGCATGATAATTAATAATATCGGTATGATGAGCTTCAGAAAAAGCAGCAGCATAAGGATAACGAGTGATCGCTTCTGGTTGCAACAAATTATGAGCGTGTTGGTCAATTGCAGAAATATTCCAAAGTTCCATTTTTATTCAAATCAAATGAGACATTATTAAATTCTCAAACTTACTCCATGCTGGGAATTTAACTTCTGACTTCAGCTATATAGAGGAGGTAGTCCGAATAATTTTCCCTTAATTTTTCTCTCCTTGTCTTTGTCTAGTCAAAATTCTAACTTTTTCAGCTTTTTTAACCTAAAAGCTGGCAATTTTTTCGGTTCAAAAAGGCTAAAGTATGACATTGGTGAATAAAGGTATGAAAATAAAAATTGAACAATCTAAAATATTTGTTATTCAATCTTTTAGAGCAAAAAGGTTCAAAAATTTAGCATTTTTTGCTAAATATTTAGAGAAAAATCACTCTTACTATTCTTCCGACTACCTCCTCTAAATTCCCCATTTATCCTGTACGGGTGATTTCGTTTCCTGCGGAATGCTGCGCAAACCGAATGCTGTCGCTTTCCGCGTAATTAGGAGCATTCCGGCACGGAAATCACCCCTACGACTCCTGACTTCTACAACTACTAAAAGACTTTTTCAGCAAGCCCTATTTATTTAGAATTCTTTAATTTAATACCAATTTCATAAAATATTGCTACAGTCACAACACAGGGAATAAGGAATAGGGAAAAGGGGGAAGAAAAAGATAATAAAAAAGAATAAAAAAGGTTTGATTTCCATAATTTATGGAATTTATATTTTTTTTATTGTAGGAATAAATCAAAAATTACGATGTAACTGCCTTTTTTGAAAAGAGTATAATAATTCTGAATTCTCAATTCATTCATTCTACATTCATCAAAAGAAGTTTTATAGTCAACATGAGTAAAAACCGCTATAATTAGGGTTTGCTGAAAAACTATTTTTGCTGGGGTAGGTCGGAGGTCGGAGGTCGGAGGGAGTAGTTAAGAGTTATCGGATATTTTATCCCTTTATTTTTCTGCCATAGTTAGCATTTCGGCCTGACTTTTTCCCCTTGAGCAACTGAAAAGCAGGCACTTTTTTTGCTTCAAAAAGGCTAAAGGATTTACAGATAAAGGCTTTGATAGTTAATCACCAAGCTCTAATTCTTAATTGTTAATTGTTAATTATTAATTATTGAACAATAAGATGCAAAAAAATCTAAGTTTTAGAATCTCTATTGGTAGTTTCTAACAACTTGAGAATTGTTTCTAGATCATCAAATTCCCCAACAATTCTACGGACAGGTAGAGGCGAAATTCTAATCAAAGTAGGCGTAGCAGTAATTAAATCTATTTCAGCCTGTTCCGGATGTTGCAACACATCTATTACCTTTAAAGTATAAGGAAGAGAAAGAGATTTTTCTAATATTTGGTGGAGACTCTGAAGAGTCCGCTCAGTAGCAACATTTTTACCTGATACAAATAACCGGAGAACATAGCCTTCCACTTCTGGTTGTGAATCAATAGTTAAGGTTGAGATTTCCTCTGGAATAGAATCTAGATTTAACTCTTGTCGCTCAAGACACACAACAAGGTCATGATTTTCCCAGAGTTGAGGAAACCTATCGTAATAAGTAGCAATTACCATTGGATTACAAAATTCCTCTGACCATGGAACTGATTGCCAAATCATTTCACCAGTATGAAAAATGGCATTAAGCAATGCTTGATATCTCAAAACTGGGGCATAAGCTTCTGCAAAAACTTGGACTTTCTGAGTGTTAGGGTCTAGCCATTTATCAACAGTTGCAGTGTATCCAGGTATTAAGAAATGGGGTGGTTCAGATAGCCCTAATATTTCTTGTAGCTCTACACATAGGTGTAGATGCCATCGATTTTTTTTGCTTGGGTCTATACAATAAATTAAATCCCCCCCTGGTGTAAACAAGGCGATACCTTTGAATAACTGGGGGAATTCTGGTGTACTTGGCTTCAAGAAAATAAATTTAAGATCGACTGCAAACTTTTGAGTATGAGACTGAAGCTAGTGCAACATTTAACCTTATCAAATCTATTCATCACTGAACATCTCTGATAATAGTATGGCATTACCATAACGGTAAAGGCTGTTCGCCTAGTCTTGCAAAGCTAATCCTTAAAGGAATAGCGCGTTATTACCTTTCTTCTCCTTTGATAATAGAAGAATTGTTTTCACGGATAGTAGTGCTGGTATCCAAGCTAACTTCGCCTGGCAGCTAAAATCTACCGAACTGTTTCCAAAAGGCAATTGTTTACTATACTGTACCAGATTTAGGACTATTTTTGAGATTTTGAACGCTTCCTGCGGAATGCTACGCAAACAAAAATCAAGGAAATGGATAGGTTTAACAAGGTTTTTGGTTAATAGTTGCGTCTCTAGTTTAAGATATCTGCTGAAGTTACCCAAATTTACTACAACCGAAGTTTGACTTTTGTAGACGAGCTTCATATTTTATACAGGACTTCAAGCCTTCAATTTAATTTAATTAGCTTGAGTTTGGGTTGGGTTTGTATTATTTTAGCAAGAACTTAAAAGTTGTCATACTTTCTATCTAGTTTGAGCTAGGGCGTGTCCAAATTTTCCTAATTAGGGCTTGCTGAATAAATCTCAAAGCACTTACAGATAAAGGCTTTAGGCTTTTTCAGAATTTAAAAAGTACAACCCACATTCCGCACCTTAAGTTGTAACATTAAAAGTAGTATAAAAAACGGTAGCCTGATAAGTATTTATACTATATGTATCCTATTCATTGACCTTTCTCAGGAGTCAGATTCTCAGGAAAATATTAAGCATAAATACTCAATTACTTACTCCTATTGACCCCGATAATTGTCTCCTGTCTCCTGTCTCCTATTCTTGATACTATATTTTGTCGTGCAGAATATAAGGTACAAGGTTTTCGGTCTAAAAAGCCTAATAAAGTTATGATTTTAGGCTGACGCGAGGCAGAAAAATCAAGGGATGATTCTTCCGAGACCTCCTCGCTCCCATACCCATTTATCCTGACTCCTGACTCCTGATTCCTACTCCTACAACTCATACTTTTTCAGCAAACCCTAATTATTTAGCTTATATTGTCAATTTACACTTTAGTTGCTCTGGAAAACTTGAAATTGAAAATTTAATAATATTTTTAAATTCTGCCCCGTAGCATTTGAGCCATTTCATTTGGAGAAGGTGACTGATTAATTGCTATTTCTTCAGTGATTCTACCTTCTTGGTAAAGATCGTATAAAGACCTGTTCATGGTAGTCATACCTTCATAAGTATCTTTAAGCATAATTTGGTTAATATCTTCATACTGGTCTTTGAGAATATATTCCTTAATTACATCAGTATTAATTAAGATGTCATGGAAAGCTGCCCGTTTACCATCGGTAGTCTTACAAAGTAACTGAGCAATAATGGCTACCATAATTTCGGAAATAGCCAATTTAATTGCTGGTTGTTCTTCAGCAGAAAACATATCCAGAATACGAGTGATGGTTTTAACCGCACTGTTAGTGTGCAAAGTTCCCATCACCAAGTGTCCTGTGGATGCTGCTTTAATAGCAATTCCCACCGTTTCCTTATCCCGAATTTCCCCCACTAACATCATGTCGGGGTCTTGACGGAGGGCACCTTTGAGAGCGTTAAAGAATTTCAGAGTATGTCTACCTACCTCCCGGTGCTTAATCAAACATTTTCGGCTTTCATGGACAAATTCTACAGGGTCTTCAATAGTGATGATGTGATAAGGAAAAGTATCATTCATAAAATCAATCATCGCTGCCATGGTAGTGGATTTACCAGAACCTGTTGGCCCTGTTACCAAAAGTAATCCTTTATGGTAGTGGCAAACTTTCTTAAAAACTTCTGGCAACCTGAGTTGATCCATCTTGAGAATTGTCGCACCAATGAGTCGTAATACCATTGCTGGGCCAGCGAGGGAATCAAACAAGCTAATCCGTATTCGGACAAAACCTAGGTCAGCCGCACCGTCAAAGTCTAGATTTTCTTGGAATGCCCGAATTTCTTCATCCTTCATAATTTCCCGTAGCCAACTCATAAAAGTGCCTAAGTCGGTCTCTGGATATTCAAGTGGTACTAGGTCGCCACGCTTGCGGAACCTTGGTATTTCGTTTACACCCAGGTGAATATCTGAAATTCCTTCTTGTTCAGCCCGCCGGACAATTTCTGTTAATGGTACTTGTCCGGGTGCAAGTTCTGGACCTGAAGGAGTTGGTGGTTGGGCTGATGCAGTTTCTGTGGGAGGAATCGTTTGTTGAGGAACTGGAGCTGATGCTGGTGGAGGATTAGAAGGTCTTGGAGGAGCTGTTGGTGCTTTTCTTGCTCCTGGAGGAGAGGGGGAAGCAGGTGGACGAGGTGGTAAACCACGGCCTCCTGGCGGTGGTGGAGCAGGGGGACGAGGTGGTGGTGTTTGTGTCATTTCAGTTATCAGTTATCATTTATCAGTTCCTCTGGCTGAAGTCAGAGGGTTGAAATAGTTATGTTTACTTTCTCTTGGTCGATTGGATATGGCATTTAGCGTTCTGCAGAACGCGCGTTTTTCATGTCGCTCCGCGACTTGAATTGCGGATCAGCTATGTAAAAGCGGGAATCTAAATAGGACTTACGCAGAGACACTATATGTAATGTAGCGCCCAAAACTATTGCGAAATAGTTTTTAAACTCTATAAATAAATAGTACCTTTGCGTAATTCCTGCTAAGGTCATGCTCCGTGATGTCGGCGACAGCCGAAGTCCATTTGCGCTAGCATTCCGATAGGAAAGTTGTGGGTTAGCTAAACGTCCGCTTTTCATCCTTTTCAAGGGAAAGCTTAATATCCTATTTTTTGGTCATAGTTACCAATTAATTTGGTCTGAAACTTCGCCTATAAGCGGGCGACTTTCTAATAATAAACAGTTGGATATATAGCTAGTTATCTATTATACTCTCAATCGTAATAGACCTATGGTGAAAAAGATATAGATTTTTTGGAGGAGTAGGGAACAGGGAACAGGGAACGCTTAACTGGCAAAATATTTTCACACAAAAGGCATGAAAATGGATTTTTTCTGGTGACTTTTTCTTTCTTTAGGCGATCTAACTCAAAGGTTTATTTATTTTCTGGAGATGTCTAATACTCAAGGATAAACTCTTTTATGCAAGTGTATAAAATGAAGTTGTGGGGCACAAGATACGAGTCTAATTAACTAGATTCATCCATTAGAACTGATAGATTTGTCCGTAATAGCATTATTAGAGCATGGATAGATAGAGAAATTTTTAGTTGTAATGATGCGTATCTATTAAAAACCCTACACTATTATGTATGTCGCAAATCTGAAGAGTCTCGTCTCCTACCTAACTTAAACTAATGTAATAATATTTTGGGAAATTGGTATTGGAATTATTTTACTGGAGGAATATTTATTGAGTTTTCATAACTACAGTCGATACATTTATAAATCCAGTTTTTTAGTTTTTTCTTCCCTGTTTTGTTACGACAATTAAGGTTGGCTGAAAAAGTCTTTCTTAAGGAGTAGGGGAGTAGGGGGGTGGGGAAGTAATTTTTTTCCCAACTCTTGCTGAAAATACGATCCTTTTTGAGCATTAAGCAGCTCAAAATCTGGTATTTTTAGCAACCTAAAAAGGCTCCAACCTTTATCTGTAAATACTTTGAGAAGTAATCAGCTAGCCCTAATTACTTCTAAGTTGGGAGAGGTTACTTTGGTAGTAACTTTTGATTATTTTTCAATTTCAAGGGTTGCTTTTACATTCCCAAAAATTAATAGCTGTTAACGTAGTTCCGACCTAGGAGGCTAGCTAATAGCTGACGGCTGTTTGCGCAGCATTCCGTAGGAAATGCTTACCATTATTGAGATGTATAATATTTCTCAAAAACCCTTTGATAGTTATCAAGAAATTCATAGCTTTGCTGAATAGGATTTATGATTTTCAAGGCAGTTATGGAACGATAAAGTTGTTTTGAAATTAAGCATTAATCTATAATCAATGGTATTAAACTTGTGATATATATGAGTTTTATATTTATTCAGCTAGCCCTAATTACAGTTTTGTTTGATTTTGAGATTCATGCCATTTCTCAATGTTAAATTTTTGATGATACAGCCATCTTCAGATACTTCTATTCCGTTTCTAATATATGTGTTACGATATTGATTTTGATGTTTAACAGAGTCAGGTTTGTTAAGTTTCAATATGTAATTGTTATTTGATGAATTTTTTTGATTTTGAGTATAGTTTTTTGAGAAAGAAGGATACTCAAAAAATATAGTTAAACATACAGGGATTAAGGCAATAAAACCTAGTTTTTTTAATAATAAAATAGTCATAGCAAGTACCTGGGTTAAATTAATTTAACTAATGTTTGATGTGGGGAAAAGAACTAGAATTTACGGTTGGTAATGGGTAGCAATAGAGGGAACAGAAAATATGCCTTAGTAGTGGATATACAAATAATTTTGCCTGCTTACTTTTGCCTTGATTTTTTTACTTTATACTCAGGTTTGTTGATTAGCAGGCTAAAAATTTTAATTACTTCTAAGTAATAATTAGCCTGAATTTAAAGGAGCGCAAGAAAGTGTTTATTGATATCTAGATAGCCTATCCCTCTTTTAACAAAAGCAAAGGTAGGAATGCTCCAAAAGATGGGCACAGTTCCTAGATAGGTATATAATTTTGTATACAAAACATTCTCTAAAAAAACAGATTATTTTTGATAGACTTTGTTCATAATTTTTGCTTAACTCAATATTTAAAGAGAACACTTAAACAGGTATATAGCCTATTACTTATATATATCAAGTTTAGCTAATCAAATTTCGGATAATAGATATATTTTTGACGGAATATTTAGTATTTTTGTGATTTAGTATCAGATTAAGTCTGGTTAAACAGCCTGAAATAGCGGGATATCTCCCTGCTTTAACAGGTCGCCACACAGTGAGAATTTTAAGGTTTATTCAATTTAAGATAAAATACTTTTCCAAAAGTTTAAGCAAACTTAACTACTCTTCTAAAATTTTAAACAAACTTAACCAAAAATTAATAGCTTGAATAACTGATTAAAAGTTTATTCTTGATATTTGCTTTTGAGGGGCTTGTAGCTTATTAATATATCAGCTAAGTTCTGGAAATTTTTAATCTGATTAAATATTGAAATAATCTCTGACTCCTTTAAATATTTAGTTTAGAGACTTTTTGTAAAAGGAATATTAAAGCCAGGCGTAGGGTGGGGAGGGTGAGGCAACAATAACTATTAATCGTAACCAAAATTTAACTTTCCGCCGTAACCCACCGAAAATTAAGCACTCTAAAACTCTTAATCTTTACTTGACAAACACTCTCTTATAAAGGGGATTTCACGCTATAATTTACTTTAAATATTAAGCACTTTACCGAAAACAAAAATATGTCAGCAAAGTCAAAAGCTACTAATAGTAAATCTCTAATAACTAATGAACAAAAAGAAGCTGCTGAAGCTGAGATTAGGGAAAAGCAAAAACCTGTTGATTATGATACGAAAGAATATCCAGTGGAAGTTATTGTTCAAAAATATATGGAAGGAATAGAAGATGATACTAATGAGTTGTTTATTCCTGATTATCAAAGAGAGATTGCTTGGGATGAAAAAAGGCAGTCAAAATTTATTGAATCTGTGCTTTTAGGATTAGCAATACCATATATATTTGTTGCTGATATTTATGACAAAGAAAATGATTTAGGACGTTTAGAAATAGTAGATGGTACCCAACGTATTCGCAGTTTATATAAATTTTCTAATAATGAACTGACTTTAGTCGGATTAGAAAAACTAAAAAAGCTGAATAATTTCACTTTTGCCGATTTACCACTTGCTCGTCAAAGACGTTTCAATAGAAGTACGATTCGGATGATTCAACTAACAGAAAAAGCAGATGATGAAGTCCGACGAGATATGTTTGAAAGAATTAATACTGGTAGTGTTGTTTTAAACGATATGGAAAAACGTAGAGGAATACAACGCGGACCTTTTCTAGATTTGATTAATAAATTATCAGAAAATTGCAAATTTACAGAGCTATGTCCGTTTTCTGAAGCTCTAATTCGGAGGCGAGAACCTCAAGAATTTGTGTTGCGTTTTTTCGCATATCTAAATAATTATCGGAATTTTGAACTGCAAGTAAATTTATTCCTAAATGATTACTTAGAAGCACACAATAAGGAGGATAATTTTGACCGGAATAAAATGCAGGCAGAATTTGAGTCAATGCTAGATTTTGCAGAAAAGAATTTACCTTATGGATTTAGGAAAGGGGAAAACTCTATAAAAATTCCTAGAATTAGATTTGAGGCAATTTCTGTAGGTATTGCACTTGCTTTAAGAAAAAAGAAAAAATCTCAAACCAAAGTCAATGGAATGGCTAAATTCACCAGAATTTAAAAAACACACTACTTCTGATGCTAGTAACTCCAGACCAAAAGTTATTGGGAGGATTGAATATGTGCGAGACCAACTATTAAGTAAATAATGACAAGTATTTTATTTCAAGATTTTAATGAGCGCTCTAAAGAAGTCGGTAAATATTTTATTTTTCTCAGAAGATAAAAATGGATAAAACAAATATTAATAACATTGAGAAGACGATTATAGATGTATCTCTAGATATTATTAACTTTGGTAAGCCAGAGAAACGATTTTCTGGAAACATTGATGCTCTCTTGATTAAAGAGACAGCAAAAAAATATTGATTTTCTGCTCAAACAGATTATGCGAAAACAAGTGATGGTAGTGATTTATTAATAGTTAAGAATAACAAAAATGATTTAGCACATGGCATTAAATCTTTTGCCGAAGTCGGAAAGGATAAAAGTGCTGATGAACTGATAAAAATTAAAAAGAAAGTAGTAAAATATCTAAGGCAGATTCTCGAAAATATTCAAATGTATATAGATAATCAGGAATATTTAGACTCAACAAATACTCCCTAATTTATTTCCTGAATATGATTGAGAATACTTTTTGCCACAACCTCACCTAACTTGACAGGAACTGCATTCCCTATTAAACGCCCTATATGACTGAAAACAAATGATTCAGTGGGAGGAAAAAATTGGTATTTTTCAGGAAAAGTTTGTAATAATGCCGCTTCTCTGAGAGATATTGCCCTATCTTGTTCGGGATGTCCAAATCGACCATTGCCAAAACCAAAGCACTGAGTCGTTATAGTTGGACTTGGACTATCCCATTCCATCCTACCGTAAACCGATGGATATGACTTACCACTCTTCTTAGGTATGGCATTTAGCAATCAAATCTTCTGGCCAGTCTCGCCACGTTCCCCCTGGTTTAGAAGCACGAATACGACGCAGATTAAGTGCTGAAAGTTTGCTACATTGATGGAGTGGGTCACTTTTAGATGATTGACCTGCCTTCAGAGGTTCAAGGTGATAAATAGTATCTCGTACAGTTTTGTAATTATGGCGATCGCTTGTTGGAGGAATTAAATCTATATTGCCAAACTGGGAAGCAAAAAATACTAACCTTCTACGAGTTTGAGGTATACCGTAGTCTTGACAGTTAACCCGATAAAATGTGACAAAATATTTTAACTTTTTGAGTTTAGTAATAAATTCCTCAAAAACTTGATGTTGTTGTAACTGTGGTACATTTTCCATAGTCACAATATCAGGCATACATTCTTTGACAAAGCGAGCAAAATGATAGACCCGACGTTGTAATGCTCGACCTCTGACATTTTTAATTATTTTGCCTTGCTTAATAACAGCAGAGCCAACTCGTTCTTTTACACGGTCAAACGGCAAAACCAAATGTGCAGTATAGAGAGTGAACTTTGCAGACTGAACCGCAATTCCTGCATATTTTTTGCCAGGGTCGCAACCAACTGTGATTTTTTGAGTTTCACGACCTGATGGTTCGGCAACTAATCGGACATAATACAAACCTGCATCGTTCACAAGTTCTGTAGCTTTTCCTTGTTTTACCCAACGACGTGCCCGTGATGCCTTCGTCGGCATTGCAGGTGAGCCATCAGGATTTTGAACTGGTACTCTAATCATGGAGATAATCCTATTAGAAATAGTTGTGAGTCCCTAAGACCACCAACAACGTTGTGTCTCGCAATGACGCGATGCCTTCACCCAAGAAGACCAACAAATAGTCCAGGCTAGGGAAATACCTAGAGGTGTTATCGCTTTTGGCTTATTAGTCTAGCCAACTCTTAGTTAGACGTTGGGCCGTCCAAGCTGCATGGCTTCAGCCCGCAGAAGTTGACTGTAAATCAGTAATTTAAGCTGTTTAAAACCTAAAACCTTCTTTCATTACTCTCGTCAACGACTAGGAAATTTTGATGATAACTGATAACTGTATTTACTCTCGCCAACGGCCAGAACGAAGAATACTAATAATTAACCATAATCCTAGAAAACTTGCTACTGCAAATAATGCTTCACTTAACAAAGATAACTTACTACTTTGAGAACCCGCAGTTACAATAGCAGCACCAATAATTAAGGAACCTACAACCACACTAAAAGATAATCTATTAGCCGACTTATCTACACTACGACGCAAAGGTTCAATATCTTTTAGAGTCAAATTCCACTTCAATGTTTCGGAAGTAAGTCTATCTAAAAATAAGTCTAGTTGACGAGGCGACTCTAAAGATAAATTCTTTACATCAATAGCTGTTCTTAATAAAGTTTGTACCGGGTCATCCCCTAATAATTGCCTGCGAAATAAATCAGTCATTAATGGTTTAATCTCATCCAAAAGATTAATTTGAGGATAAAAACTACGAGCGACTCCTTCTAAATTTGCTAAAGTTTTGGAAAATAAACCTAAATTACTCGGTAATTTAATTTTGTTGTTACGACACAATTGTAAAATGTCATAAAATACTTCAGAAAAGTTAATTTCAGTTAAGCTAAGATTGTAATATTTTCGCAGCATTTTGCTGTAGTCATTTTCTAACTTGGCTAAGTTTGACCGTTGAGCAACTTCTGCCATTTCTAAAGTTAGCTGAGTACATCTTTTAGCATCTAAATCAACTATTGCTAATAATAATTCTGTTAAATTCTGTTGACTGCGAGGATCGAGGCGACCAACCATTCCACAGTCTAGTAGAGCAACCCTTCCATCTTCCAAATAAAATATATTGCCTGGATGGGGGTCGGCGTGAAAAAAACCGTTAATATAAAATTGTTGAAAGAAAGCACGACATAATAAGGTGGAGAGTGCTTGCTTTTCTGAATTTATATCGCCATTGTAGTTAGTACCTTTAACTTTTGCTGATAAAATTGGTTTACCATTTAGCCATTCGAGAACTAAAAGCTTCGGAGTGGTTAGCTCCCAATATACTTTTGGAAGCATAATTTGCTTCGGGTCAAACCATTTACTTTTAGATAGGTTGCGACGTAGTTCGTCAGTATAACCAGCTTCTTTGGTAAAATCAAGTTCGGCTCGCAAGGCTACAGCAAATTCTTCAGCGAGAGAAAGGATATCGTAGTCTTTGCCAAATTCTGTAAATGAAACTAACTCACCTAAACCTTTGAGCAAGGCAATATCTTTATCAACTATTTTATCAATACCGGGACGTTGAACTTTGAGAGCTACTTCCGTACCATCTTTTAAAGTAGCTTTATAAGTTTGAGCAATAGAACCTGCTGCTACACACTCAGTATTAATATAGCTAAATATTTCTTCTAGAGGTTGGGAGAGTTGTTGACGAATTAAAATTTCTACCTCAGACCAAGATATTGGTGGTACATCTGCCTGCAAACTTGACAGGGTATCGATATAGTCTGCTGGCAATAGGTCTGGACGGGTACTCAGTAGCTGACCGAGTTTTACATATACTGGGCCTAAATCTATAAAAATATTGCGCAGAACTGCTGGTGTTGGTAAGTCTGGTTCACCAGTTTTGCCTCCTGTGAGGAGAGTTCTCATATAGTCCCAACCGTTGCGGAGGACAATTTCGACTATTTCTGCTTGACGAGAGCTAGTTACTGCAAGGCTAGATAACACTTGGCCTCCCTATAATACGGTTGATGTTTGCTTCAGGTTTAGGGACAATTTGATTGTCTCTACATATATTTAGGATAGCGGAGTAAGGGAGTGGGGGAGTGGGGGAGTGGGGGAGTATGTAGGGACGTTGCATGCAACGTCCCTACGGGAGTAACTTTTTTGCCCTTGTCTACTTAAAATGCTAACTTTTTGAGCATTTTCAACTGAAAACCTAGCACTTTTTTCGACCTAAAAAGGCTAAAGCATTTACAGATCAAGGCTTTGATCTTTAATCAGCAAACCCTAATTAAATCAACAGAACTTACGCAAAGGTACTATATTATGTGGTCTGGTGCGTAAGTCCTAATCAATTGAAAGATATAGAATCAACAATTTCATCCCCCTATTCCCTATTCCCTATTCCCTATTCCCTGACTTCTGCAAGAAGTCTTATGACTTTTGACCTGAAAAATAGTATCTGTTGCAACAGAAATAAAACTAGAAATTTGGCAAGTTTCCTCTTTACATAATGCCAAAAATTTTTTATATTTATTTTAGAATTGATTTAAGATAACAATGGGTAATATAGAATCTATAGCAATTGAACGGTTTCAGTCTCAGAGTCCTATAAGCTTAGACAGTTGTCAGTTAAAACGTGAGTTAGTTGGCTCTAGGGTAGTAATGGTCATTGACTGTCCATCTACAGATAAGTGCCATGAGTTGTGGCGCGATCGCTACCTATTAATGCGTCGGTGTTTAGATTTATGGTTAGCTAATCAAATTGTTATTAGTTATAAAGGACATCCTTACGGTCGTACTCCGATGCGACAGCCTTTGGTATAGGATAAATTTGGAATTTTTGGTATGGCAATCCTAGCTTAAGTCTTAATAGTTAAGGCTAACCAAAATGAGTATATCAACAACTAAATTTAGGATTGCTGTATCTGTAATTAATTAAATAATTGCTTTTAATTTTAAGATAGCTTCATTGAGTTTCCTGATGCTAATTTTGTTTAGTTAACTCCTGAAGTAATCTGTTGCGAATTCTGATGTGAAGGATTTCTACTATTAGTCATTTGTTGAGTATAAGTTGCTTGTTGTTTAGAGTTTAAGACAATTTTTTGACTTTTATTGATTGTGCAATATCTACAAAAATTTGTGCGATACTTTCAGTAAATTGAGTTATTTGTTCTAGATATTTTGTTCCTCATCCTGTGACTAAAGTCAAAGGAAGTAAATTGATATTTTTCCTGATAAAAATTGTGTGATAACTCAGAATATAATTTTGAATATTTTGTGTGAATTTTGCAATTAAACTCTGATTTATAGAAATAATTTGAGTAGTTACTTCTGGATAATAGTCTTTTGGAAGGGTTATATCATTACCTAATTCAAAACCCCAAGAGTGTAAAAATAAACTTGAAGCTAATATACATTTTCAACAACTTCGTTATTTTTTATATAAGAAAAAAAGAGTTAGTTAGGAAATAGACTGATTATCAATCGAATACAAGGAAATTTTTTGCCACTTTTGCCTGTCTCCTGCTATAGTAGGAAAGCCTATTTATTGCACTTTTTAAATCTTGAATAGTTCTCAAAACTCTGATTGATCAGAGTTGAAATTTATTCAGCAAACTATAATTAGTTATAAAAAATTAATTACAAAGACTCTAAATCTGAAAAGCCAGTATTGTAAAAATTACAGGTAATAAAATTAGATAATTAATTTAGTAGTCCTAAAATACTAAGGATAAAAGGTATTAGAACTATTCACCATTCCCCACTTCCTACTCGTACTTATCATAACTTTGTTACGATTACTATTAATTGTGCCTAGGTACTTATTCAAATTTATGCTTGCTAGATAATAATTTCAGGTATATTCTAAATAGTAAAGAGTAAACAGGAATAACTGTGTCTAAATTACTCTGAACAGTCAAAGTAGACGTATAAAATTTATCTATGTCAGAAATAGCTCAAGCAACAAAACCTATTCAAAAAATTTTATTTGGTAGTCCTGGTACAGGTAAAAGTTATAAAGTACGGGAGATAGCAAATAATTCCTTACAAATTCAATGGAATGAGCAAACAAAATCTTTGGAAAATACAATTAAAACTGTCTTTCATCCTGAGTATACATATTCAGATTTTCTGGGAAAATTATTGCCACAAACTACGGCAGGTGGTTCTGTAATTTATAAATTTTATCCCGGTCATTTTATCCAAGTATTAGGGTTAGCATATAAATATTTAATTGATGGTAGTAACCAAAATGTACTTTTGGTAATTGATGAATTAAACCGAGGAAATGCTGCTGCTATTTTTGGTCCGATTTTTCAATTATTAGATAGAGAAGTAGATAATTGGTCAACTTATGATGTGAATTTATCAGAGTTAGAAATAGTCGCTTTGTTACGAGCGATGGGATATGATGCTCAAACAACTGATAAGAAGATACAGGTGGATGATTCTGCTTTTAATGTTTTTTACAATAACACAAAAAGAGACCTAAAAATGAATAACCAAGATGGTTTACGAGTATTGGAAAATTTGAAAACTCAGAGAATTTCTATTCCCAGAAATTTGTCAATTATTGCTACGATTAATACTTCGGATGAGTCTATATATTATTTGGATAGTGCTTTTAAAAGAAGGTGGGATTGGGAATATGTGGATGTACCTGGTTATGGAAATGAAAAAACTAAGGATATAGCGATCGAAGGTAGGGAAGAAAAATGGTTGGATTTTGTGAATAAGTTAAATGATTTTATTAAGGTTAATCATCAAGTAATTCGGCGCATTGAAGATAAACAAATTGGTGTTTGGTTTTTGAAGTGTGAGAATAATTTAGTTACTAAAGAATCGATAGAAAATAAGTTAATGTTTTATTTGTGGGATAGTGTATTCCCTAGAGATAGAAGACCTTTAGAAAATTTGTTGTCGAAGGGCGATCGTCAAAGTATTAAGTTAATTACTTATTCTGACTTTGTTGCTTTATCTGATGATTTTATTGATGGGATTATTTCTTGTCAGTGGTTAAATTTTTAAATCACTTCTTTTGAATATTAGTAGTCCGTAGGGGTTTGGTCTCCAAACCCTTTTTCAAGGTACAGAATTGTTTGAGGAATTTACTTGTTGGTGTTTCACTTTAGTTTAATTTTGCCTATTTACTTACCTCAATATTTCGCCAAAAATATCCTAATTTATTGAGAGCTTGCTGAAAAAGTCTTTTTAAGGAGTAGGGGAGCGGGGAAGTAGGGGAGTAGAGAGTAGTATAGAGGAGATAGTCAGATATATTTGTCCCTTGATTTTTCTGCTATTATTCTGCCCAAAATCCTAACTTTTTGAGAGTTTTCAACTTAAAATCAGGCACTTTTTTCAACAAAAAAAGCCTAAAGCTTTTATCTGTCAAGATTTTGAAATTTATTCAGCAAACCCTATTTATTTAGATAACTACTGAGGATATTAATTCCACAATTTTACAACAGCCAATATAGTTTTAAAGACAATTTGTCAATGATAAATTTTGGAGAATTAAAACTAAGAGTCAATGAAAAATATTCGTTTGTGGGAATCGAAAAAAAGGAGAATAGCTTAATTTTTCATCTGCCAAAAGGATTTGATGAAAATCACCATTCACTTGATAATTTTGATTTCAAGAGAGATTTCTTTTTCAAACTTTATAGAGTTATGAAAATAACTTATCAACTCTACCTTGAAAAAGGATATTTGAATCAGAATATTCAGACTAATGACCGTGATGGTGTGATTAAAAAAGAAGAAGGTCAAGAGGTTAATATTGATGATGATCGAGAAAGTATTTTATATTCTAAATTCGATGCACTAGATAGCATTTTGGAGGTTTATAATGAATTAAAAATCCTTAGTCTTGTATCTCGTCTTGGTAAATCAGAAACTATAGACTATAGTAAACTTCATCGCTATTTGCACAGAGCTATTTTCTTAAATAATGATGTTATTTATATTGACTCGATGGATATGCCACGTCAGCAAATGTGTTATGAATCATCTGATATTGTGGCTATGTATTGTTATATTTTCAATGAGATTAAGCAACAATTAGATGAAACTGTTAATCCTGAAATTAGAGGTTGATCTGAGAGATTTCTGCAAAAGTATATTGGATATGAGGGAAGTTTATTCAGCGAATTGTACTATGAGCAAGTGATTGATTTATTGAAAGATGCTTTAGAAGAAATTGATAACTATACGCCGATAAAAGATGTAGATTATTGGGATTTTTATGATGCCATAGAAAATTTTTTATATGGTGAAATAAATAATTCATCTGAGGGGTTTGTTTGGGGGTTTGACAATTTCCACAGTATTTGGGAGTCTATGTGTTTAACTTTTTTAGTGAAAAATACACCGAAAAATAGGATAATTTATCTGGATGAGAGATACGTTGCTTCAAAAATAGCTGGTAAGATTAACGATAAAAATAATCAAATAATTGACACTTCAGATTTGTTTAAAGTAAAAGGTAGTCAGCTTTTTCCAGATGCAGTTATTATCTCAGATAATATAAATAAATCTGACTCTATATCATCTTTAGATGAACAAGAGATTATACTTAGAATAAATAATTGGAATGACTATAATTACTATACTACTTTTACTTTTGAAAACGAATATAAAGAAGTTAAAATTGCTTATATTAATCAACTTCAACTACCTATGAACTTTGACAAATGTAACTATAAGGGTTATCACACTTATAGTGAACTAGCTAAGTTTTTTGAACATTCCGAAAATTCCATACTAATTGATTCTTGTTTGCCAGATAATTTTTATTCTTATTGGGAAATAACTGATAATTTAGATGATTATCAAATTAACATGATGGAAAAATTGAATCATGTATTTGTTGTAGCATTGGAAAAAAAATTATACAGTACTAGCGATTTTTATGAATACTTTAGTAATCTTGGCGGGGTGTTTATAGCGTCGTTATTCAGAGATTTGTCTTTGGAACAAATCTATAAATTTTTTATCCCATTCTGGCAAAATTACCGAACTTTAAAAATAATAGACGTTAAATACTCAAACTTTGACTATTATCTGAACCGAGAAAACAAAGAAGAAATTAAAACTAGAAGTATTAGAAAACAATTCGTCTATGAATATTTGATTCAAAAGCATCTCACAAATATCAACAGTTACCTCAAAAACTTGAGTATAAACAGTGAATTTTTTCTCCCAGTCTATCCCCAAGAATCTACACTTAAAGATGGACCTGAATATATGGATGATTATGTAAAATTAAGAGGTATTAATATTATGACTGTAATTGATAGCTATATTCAGACAACTTAATCTCAATTCTTGAATAAGTTGCCCGGAGATATGATGAATAGTAGAAATCCTAAAAATGAGATTTATAACCAGAGTAGTCAAAGTAAAAATGGTAAAAATACTACTGTGGAAAGTTTAGAAAATAATCATGGAGAAAGTTGGCAAGTTGGCGATCGGGTGATGCACGAAAATTTTGGCTTAGGTCAGGTGACAAATATTTTTGGTGAGGGGAGGAAACAGAGTTTAGGTATCAAGTTTGGTAAGAGTAAAAAAATTATTGACCCTAAAATTGCACCAATGGAAAAATTGGAATAATTGGAATAATTAGATAGAGTTTACTGAAGTAAAGCCTAATTTTTATTCTTTTTGGATATAGTCGATACTTCTATTGCGTATGTCGCAATAGGAATTTTTGCTTACTCTAAGATGTAGGTATTTACTTCTATTGCGTAT
>NZ_JBNHEQ010000125.1:0-9128 GCF_050016015.1 Dapis hubbardiae BLCC-M172 | reverse complement strand
TTTGTAAAGGGTTTTAATAATATTGTTTTTGAACTTAGTTATAAGTTTTATTTATTCTTTGTGATTTTTCTAAAGATTCACTTAACACAATATAATTTTACTGTCAATATCTATAGCGCTACACGCTAGGGAATAGGGAATAGGGAATAGGGAATAGTAAACTGTCAAATGGTTTTCCTACGGAATGCTGCGCAAACAGGATTTAGAAATGTCAAGAGCCTTAATAAGTAGCGCTATACTTAATTTTAATCATCATCTTTGATATTGCTCAATTGGCACACTTAAAACTCTTCCTTTGTTTGGTAGTGCGTCAAGGAAGTGTGGGAAGTCTAGGAAGACGTCCGAAAGTAGGAAGACTGCCAAAAGTAGGAGGAATAATTGTAGCTGTATCTTTAATTATGCAAGTCTGCCAGCCGTCCTAACTTTTTAGTCTTAAAGGCTGAAAAATTTGCACTTTTTTCGCTCCCATGTGGGCGCTTAACCTTGATATATCAGTGCTTTGGAATTATATTGGCCAGCCATATTTACTTATCCCACACTTTGCTGATGCACTACCCTTTGTTTCTAGGCATTTTTATTTTCCCCCTCTTAGCCCACATCCCTTTACTGGCGCTCTTACCGAAAAATTACACACATCGTTACAACCAAAACACAGTAGGGGCGATTCATGTTTGCGGAGCATTCCGTAGAAAATCGCCCCTACTGTGGTCTACCGAAATCAAAACCGCTGTAAAATATAAAGCCTCTCAATGTAATGAACAAAAAAGAAAAAAATCCTCTGAGCAAATCCTCTTGTTGATCGGAAAAGGTAATTATTAATTATTTAATTATTGAACCATCTTTATTCCAAGGAACTGTATATATCTAGCCATGTCGCTCGAATAGGCAGGGAATAATTTTATCAAGCAAAAAAATTGAGTTACTCATAGCAGTAGGCGTCACTGGTAGGTAATTCCCATTAATTTGGCTCCGAAATCTGAAGCAAGCCTGCCGAAAAAATCAACTTGGCGCGATTAATAGACTCCTGTTCTTCTTCAGTCGCTGGTCTGAACTCGTGCCCAGTAAATGCGCCAGCAGCGTACATATGTTGAACATGAACAAATCCCTTCGGTTTGGCTGGGTGTTGCCATTCTGGGTTAGCTTTGCACGAACGACTACAGGTGTAGTAATTGCAAGGAACAACCTTTGATTTTCTTACTGTTTGAGTCCTTCCACATCCAGGACAAGAAACGGTTACTCTCTCTGCGGCTTTATATTTTGCCATGAGGGTCTATATGTTTTACACTTTGATTGTACTACCAAATGGTATCACCATGGCAAGGGAGCGACGGTTAAATATTCGCTTCATTAATGGATAATTGATAATTACCTCTCCCTAAAACGGATAGGATTGAATAAAAGGAAATTTTTTTTGTTTCTCCACGGTGAGTGAGAGGCTTTAAACCTTAATTATTCGGTAACTGACAAAGAGTGGGAAGGGTTAAAGGCTTACGCATGCAAAAAATGACTGAGCATGGCAGAGGTTATTCGTTTTTCCGAATAATTAATAATTAAATAATTCGCGCCTTGAAGCCTCCCCTTGGATAGGGGAAAAAAGCGGTCGTTTGCGGAGCATTCCGTAGGAAAGCGTCCCGGAGGGAACGGTCTCCCGAAGAGTGCAGAGCCACTGCCTCTTCCAGAGGAGCTGCGCTAACGTTAACGCCATATCCAATCGACCAAGAGAAGAAACAATATTTCCTTATATTCAATTCTGTAACGGTTTTAACTAGAGGTAATTATCCATTATCCATTAGAGACTGGAGAGTAAAATAATTCTTAAGAGACCAAAGGAGTGACTAAAATCTAAAAGCGGTAATACTTCAAGGGATTGAAAGAAGGTAGATAGAGAAGTATTCAGTACATATATTCCTGATTAAGGGGACAAATATTTGCCCTTGTATTTCTTCCTCCCTATTCCCTATTCCCTATCTCCTTTTTATATTTCCTGATACATTCAATCTCTTATCCATTAATGAAATACAGTCTCTGTCTGAGGGCGATAGATAGTGAGTTCATCTCGGCACTGTTGTATTTCTCACCTACGGCATTGGTCAGGCAATGTAGCTAGACTCACACACCCCTGATATCGACACTCACCCTATCGGTTAGAGTGTAGGGCTTCCAGTCTAATAGCTAAAAGACCTATATATTTATAACAAAATATAACTGAATATGTTAAATACTCTAAATTTAGATGTTGGCCTTGATAAAGATGCCTATAAAATACAGTTAGAAGGACTGATGCGACAGTTAAGATCGCTACAGAAAGCTTGTTGGCAAAACAAATTACCTATGCTGATAGTTTTAGAAGGTTGGGCTGCAGCAGGTAAGGGCGCTTTAGTTAAACAAATAGTAGGATATATGGACCCACGGGGTTTTGTTGTCCATCCAATTTGGCCGACTACAAAACAAGAGCAACAATATCCTTTTCTGTGGAGGTTTTGGCAAAAAATTCCTAGAGCAGGACAAATATCCCTATTTTATCATAGTTGGTACACCCACGTCCTAGAAGACCGATTGTTGAAAAGTGTGTCAGAAGCAGATGTACCAATAATTATGCGACAAATCAATGCTTTTGAACGTCAGATGGTCGATAATGGGGCGGCGATCGCCAAATTCTGGATTCATTTGGGCAAAAAAGAACTGAAGAAGCGCTTAAAACAAACTGCAGACGACCCTTTAAGAGCTTGGCGAGTTAGAAGTCAAGACTGGCAACAAGCGAAAAATTATGAAAAATATACTGCCTTTGCGGAGGAAATGCTAATTCATACTAGCACAGGATTTGCTCCCTGGACTTTAGTTGAAGGAAACTGTCAACGTTGGGCAAGAGTTAAAGTCTTGACAGAAATTGTCTCAATACTAACTCAAGCTTTAGACCAAATGCATATTAGGGCGCCACGACCAAATAATCCTCTTCAAGAACAACTCAAACCCACCGAACGAGATTTTTTGGCTCAAGTAGATTTGACCCAATGCTTTTCTCCGAAACAGTATAAAAAGTCATTAAACCAGCAGCAAGAACTTTTGAGTAAACTGCAATTGGAAATATACAAGCATCAACTACCTGTTTTAATCTTATTTGAAGGGTGGGATGCTGCTGGTAAAGGTGGGGCAATTAAGCGGTTGACCGATAACTTGGACCCTCGTAGTTATATAGTTAATGCTTTTGCTGCACCAACAGAGGAGGAAAAAGCCTATCATTATCTTTGGCGTTTCTGGAAAAAGTTGCCAGAAGCAGGAAAAATTGGTATTTTTGACCGCAGTTGGTATGGTCGAGTATTAGTGGAGCGAGTGGAAAGATTTGCCACAGAGTCAGAATGGCAGTGTGCTTATCGGGAAATTAATGAGTTTGAGGAACAATTGACCACTGCAGGTTATGTTTTGGTTAAGTTTTGGTTACATATTAGTCAGGAAGAACAGCTCAGGCGGTTCACTGAGAGACAAAACGACCAATTTAAGCAGTATAAACTTACTGAAGAAGATTGGCGCAATAGAGAAAAGTGGCAAGTTTATGAAGTAGCTGTAAATCAAATGATTCAGCGTACAAGTACGCCAACTGCTCCTTGGACTTTAATTGCGGGTGATAATAAACGTTATGCTCGTGTTAAAGTAATCCAAACAGTCACAGAAGCAATTAATTATCAACTGAAGTATAGATAAAATAAGTTGACTTTTATTTTTATATATGGGAAATGGTGCATCAACTCACTTAATTGATGCAGCTAATAATCCAAATTTTCTCAGGACAGAAATCAAAAAATTATGCTGATCATTTTAACCAGAATAGTATTTTGCATACTATTAATTTGTATTACTCTATCACTCTGGAAAAGCTGTGGTGATGATAAGAGGAACTTAATTTATAAGTTATTGATGGTATTTTCAATTATTTTGTTGATACTAGCTTTTTATGCACCAGATAGTCCGATAGGTGCTGCTGTTTTTAGGTTTCTAGCTTTTGCATTTAAACCCCTTGGTTTTTCAATTATATTGTTGGTTTATGCCACTACTTTAATATCGAATGGGGGAATAAAAGGTCCTGCACCAACCCTGATTATTACAGCCTTGATAGTTCTGATAATTACTAGCGCACCAGTATTTGCTGTATGGGCAGCTCAAGAAGCAGAAGAAGATGCAATAGAGGTTGTTTCTGTTTCAGCTTGCTGTGATGAAAAAGCAGATGCAATTGTTTTATTAGGTCAAGGAACAACTCAACCAATAATACCTGATAGAATACAAGTTCAGCTAACAAAAACTGCAGAGCGAATTATCCATGCTGCTGAATTATATAAAAAAGGTTTAGCTCCTTACATTATTGTTAGTGCTGGTCCAAGAATTGGAGCAGATTTTGATCTTAATAAAGTTGAAGCTCAAGATATCAGAAGGGTTTTAGGTTTATTGGGTGTTCCAAGAGGTGCTATTATTATTGAACCAAATGGCTCGACAGTACATGAAAGTGCTGTTGAAACTCGTGAAATATTAGATGAAAGAGGTTTAGAACCTACAGTTATTCTTGTTACTTCTGCGATTCAAATTCGTCGTGCTAGTTTAACTTTCACTGACTTAGGTATGAGGACTATTCCTGCTCCTACAGACTTTAATACTGTAAATCCTTATGAAGATTCTTCCTATCGTTTTGTACTAGCAGATTTTCTGCCTAATGCAGAAGCACTTTTACTAACTACTGAAGTTTGGGAAGAATATTTAGCATTGTTTTACTATTTCCTACGAGGTTGGTTAGCTCCTGGTTTCTAAATAACCATTTTTTTTCTTTCATATAATTTAGTTTATGCCCTACTCAAAAAACTTTTTGAGAGAGGGGCATTTTTATTTTATTGAAAGTTGTGTATCTCTCTAATACAAAATTCATAAATGTTTGCTACATCTTCTTGAGAGGTGGGAGTAGGTTTTTTAGGGATAAGACCAATTACCATGCATTAATGCTATACTTCAGCTTGACTTCAGAAGTCAAATAGTTACCAAGATCCAAAGTCTGTTGCGTGACAATTATTAGTCGGTTAGTATATGTAGTGCTGTGTCAAGCCTTAAATGTTACTTGATAAAAATTCTAGGATGCTGATTTTCAAAGCTTTTACTTAAAAATCTAATACACCATTTTAAGCTTGAGGCGCTAGTAGGTTTTTTCTACTTTTAACCTCTCCCCCCACCTCCCACACTTCTCACACTTCCCCAATCAATTATCTATAGCATTCTTTTTGAGAAATGGTATAAGATATCTTTGTAGTTTGCCCACGAATAGCTAAAAAAATTTCTCTTACTTATTTATAGCAATCCTATTTTATTCATGTCAAAAATCTTGCCACTTTTTAGGAATAGGTTTGGAGGCAATGGTTAATGGGTAAGGATTTCGGAGTTTATTTCTAGTTTTTGAATTGTTACAACCTATTTAGTATTGCTATATTACTTAATAACTAAAGTTTTGAGTAAGTATAGTATTCTTTTTTTATGTATGGTATAAGCTAAAACCAATCATACACTTATATAAAATTCGATGGCAAAAAGTTTTCATATTTTACCAATTTGATCAGAAATTTATGTAGTGCTATTTTTAAGTGTTAAATAAAACTTTATTTATTAGGATTAAAATAGACAAGACAGGATGTAAGTATATGAGCAGAAATAAACCTGAAAATTTAGCAGTATATTTTTAATAATGTTCCACTTTATTTAGGATGATTACTTAGATGGTAATTAATTTCAGAATGAGGGTGAATTTTACTGTTAACCAATATCAATATTCTTCAAAATACATTCTTACTGGCTCATAATTATTAGAAGATTTAGCAGTTGAATTATTTTGAGAATTAGTAGGTTTAGGTTCAGATTCAGGTTCAGGTGGTTCTTCACTTATACTCTCTACACTAGCTGGAATTAAAAAATTAACAATAAAGATAATACCTAAAACTATCATTGACAATATAATAGTAAAATCTCTTCCTGGAGGTGATTTTTGTTCTTTCTTTGGGGGAGATCCGAGTTTAAACTTAATAGAATCAGTATCAATACTGTCATCGTCTTTTACGTTGAATGTAAGAGAAAATTGCTTGCCCATATTTATTAATCCTATTGTGGCAAATATTATAGTCAAGATCTTAAGATCATTGTAGTAATATTTTGAGTTTAATCTTAGACAAGATTATTTAGTAGTCATAAATTTACTTGATACAGATTGGTTTGAACAGGAACTAACCAGCTTTTTGTTGAATTAAGCATCAATTTATTTGTATATTTAACTATTTACAATCATAGCATTATCCAAAATCTAAAATTACTACTATGGCTCAATCTTCTCAACTACGACTCCAAAAATTAGCCTCCTACTTACGTCCTCATTGGCGAAAGTCTTCATTAGGAATTTTCTCTCTACTTATAGTCAATAGTTTAGGAATCTATATTCCTAAATTAATTAGTCAAGCAATAGATGATTTGGAAGTAGCAACAAAATTTAATGAATTCTTATACTATGTGTTAACAATTGTAATTTTTGCCTCTATTATGTGGGTAATTAGAATAGCATCTCGAATCCTCATATTTGGAGTAGGACGACAAGTAGAATTTGACATCAAACAAAAGATTTTTAATCGACTTTTAAAATTAGAACCATCCTACTTTAGTAATAATACAATTGGAGATTTAATTAACCGCGCCACAAGTGATGTTGATAATATTCGCAGACTATTAGGTTTTGCAGTATTAAGTATTAGCAATACAATTTTTGCTTATGGTTTAACTGTCCCAGTTATGCTTTCTATTAATGTGCGGTTAAGTCTATTAGCAATTTCTGTTTATCCTATCATGCTAATACTGGTACAAATATTTAGTAAAAAACTGCAAAGTCAACAATTAGCTGTACAAGAAGAACTTTCTAATATGAGTGATTTGATTCAAGAGGATATGAATGGTATTTCTCTAATCAAAATATATGCTCAAGAAGAAAATGAAAGACAAGCTTTTAGTGAATATAATCAGCGACTTTTAGATGTTAATTTAGACTTAGCAAGAACTCGTAACACTCTTTTTCCTATTCTCGTTAGTTTAGCAAGTTTAGGCTTATTAATATTACTGATTAATGGGTCAAACTACCTGGAAACTGGTGAATTAACAGTTGGTAATTTTGTAGCTTTAATTATTTATGTTGAGCGTTTAGTTTTCCCCACTGCATTATTAGGTTTTACAATTACTGCTTATCAAAGAGGAGAAGTAAGTATCGATCGTATAGAAGCTATTCTCACAGTAGAACCAAAAATTAAAGACCATGAATCACCTCTAACTTTTCCACAAATAGTAAAAGGTTGGATAAAAAGCCAAGGATTAACATACACTTATCCTGGTAGTAAAACACCAGCTTTAGACAACATTAATTTTCTGATTAAACCAGGAGAAACTATTGCTATTGTCGGACCTATTGGTTCAGGAAAATCAACTTTAGCAAATATATTACCTCGACTTTTAAATATTAATATTGACCAACTATTTATAGATGGTTATGATGTGACTCAAGTCAAATTAGAAGATTTACGCAGGGCGATCGCTTACGTTCCTCAAGAAAGTTTTCTTTTCAGTACAACTATCAAAAATAACATTTGTTATGGCGAGCCATTAAAAGAACAAAAAGAAATAGAATTTGCTGCAAAACAAGCACAAATTCACACAGAAATTCTCAACTTTCCCCAAAAATATGAAACGATAGTAGGAGAAAGAGGAATTACTTTATCGGGAGGACAAAGACAAAGAACAGCATTAGCAAGAGCATTATTAGTTGATGCGCCAATATTAATTTTAGATGATGCACTTTCGAGTGTAGATAATCAGACAGCAACTAATATTTTGCAAAATTTATCAACAGGAACTCAAAAGAAAACTGTAATTTTTATTTCTCATCAAATGTCTGCTGCTGCTACTGCCGATAGAATTTTTGTGATGGATAAAGGGAAAATTGTGCAAGTAGGAAATCATGCAGAATTAGTGGGGAAATCTGGTTTATATCAGTTACTTTGGAATCAACAAAAACTCAAGCGGTTATTAGAATAGGAGTTATTTCAGTTATTAGTTATTCTAGCAGGGACTAGGGAATAGGGAATAGTTAGAACAATATTTCCGCTGTCTAAGATTCATCATTAGTCTATGTACTAACCAATTTTTTCTTAGCTATAGTTGTCAAAAAACTTATGCAGGTAAAAATTGACTCAAAAGTTAAAAGTTAAAATTTAAAAAGTAGAAAATTATCGAGGCAACTCGACAAAAATATAGCAATCAGGAATCAGATGTGAGAATTTAGGTGTTTCTGATAAGTTATAGAATATAACAATTATCAGATTAATTTTTAGAATTTTTTTTCTTCTTCTCTGTTCCCTATTGCTCCTTTCTTTTTCCCTAAAATTTTCCAATATCTCGCAACTTAAATCATATAGCAATATGATTCTTATCTAGAGTATTTCATATAGGAATAAGCAGCATAATTTTTCATTGAATATCCTCGCAAGTAAATCATTCCAATGTTTGTAAGTACACCGAATAATAATTTAATATACAGCGCTTCCCGTTGTTATGAGGTACAAAATTTTAGGTTTGAGGGAACACTTAACTGGGAATAGGGAATAGGGAATAGGGAATAGAAAAGAATAAAAACAACTGTACCTCATAGCTACGGAAACTGCTGTATGTCAAATTCAGTTCAGCTTTAATAACCTCTTGTTTTACCATAATTAAAAATTTTTCTACTTAATCAAACATTGCAACGTAGTCAAAACATAAATCAACCTTTAGTAGTGATACCAATTACCAAAAGTAATACTATACTTAGATGATAATTTAATGAAAACAGACCGAATAACTTATTCGATAATTAGGGCTTGCTGAAAAAGTTTTTTAGTAGTTGTAGGAAATCGCCCGTACAGGAAAAATGGGGAATTTAGAGGAGGTAGTCGGAATAATAGTAAGAGTGATTTTTCTCTAAATATTGAGCAAAAAATGCTAAATTTTTGAACCTTTTCGACCTAAAAGTTCGGACTTTTTTCCGACCTAAAAAGTCACTTAGCTTTATCTGTCTTTAGTAGTGATACCAATTA
>NZ_JBNHEQ010000124.1:0-2332 GCF_050016015.1 Dapis hubbardiae BLCC-M172 | reverse complement strand
TAATATTTACATTTCCGGCGGTGCCTTGTGCTGAAAATGTTTCTATTTGTTGGGTGGCGTTTATTTCTCCTTGTTGACTGATAATTTCAACGTTTCCACCTGTGGTTGGTTTGTCTGGGTTGAGGGCGCTTGCTTCTAATTTGCCTGTGGTAATGTTTTCTCTGGCGTTGAGAGTTATATTTCCGGTGCCGTCTGGGGAACGAGAATTTATGGTTCCGGCGGTGGTGTCTATTGTGCTGTTGTTGCTGTCAAGGGTGATGTTTCGGGCGACTCCTTGGGTTGCTTCTCCTTGGGGTATGGGAATGAGGGTAAAGTTTTCGTTGTTGTTAAATTCTTGTCTTTGTCTGACAAAACCCGATGCTAGGTTTATTTCTCCTGTTTCTATTGCACCCTCCGCAATAATATCAATTTTTCCTGTGTCGCCTATGTCTGCACCGGAATATATTTGGGCAGTCGTGGTGTTAATATTATTTCCGGCTTCAAGAATAATATCTCCCCCTTTACCTCTCCCTATCTCCCCATCTCCCCTACTCCCCCGCTCCCCTACTCCCCCTCTCCCTGCTCCCCCTCTCCCTGCTCCCCCGCTCCCCGGCTCCTCTGGTGGTTCGGATGCGGAAATAATATTACTGTTTTCTGCAATATTAATGTCGCCTCCTGCTTGGATGGTGATTTTTCCTCCGTCTGCGTCGGCGAAGGTGTAGATGTTGGTGGTGGTTATATTTCCTTGGGGTGCTTCTAGAAGTAAGTTACCTCCGTTGCCTCCTCCTGAATAGTTGGCTAGGAAGTCTCCGTTGCTGGTGTCTATGTTTCCGGTTTCTGATGTGATGGTTATTTCACCGCCTTGTTGTTGTCCGTGGGAACTAATAGTATTGGTGGTTATGTCTGTTTTGGCTTGGAGGCTGACATTTCCAGCGTTTGCTCCTTCTGAAAATGATTGAATTGCTTGAGTGGCGTTAATTTCTCCTTGTTCGCTGGTAATACTAATGTTGCCTCCGTCGGCTGTTTCGGTTTGACTGCTGGCTTGGGAGGTAATAATTCCTGTGGTTATGTTGTTTTCGGCTGCGATGTTTATTTCTCCTGCGTTTCCAGCATCGGTGCTTTTGGCGGAGATGGTACTATTTGGAGCTGTCATTTCTCCTGTGTTGATAATAATAGTGCCTCCGTTCCCTGTACCTGTTGTTTCTGTTAATATTTGACCTTCTAGTTGGAATGTTTGTGTGGGGTTAATATTAATTCTGCCTCCGTCTCCGCTGTCGGATGTGGAGGCTGAGATGGTGGTGTTTTCGGCTATTGTCAGGTTTTTGGTTTCTATGTTGATAATGCCTGCGTCTCCACTACCTTCTGTTTCGACTGAGATAAAGCCGTTTCCTGAAATATTTATGTTTTCTGGGGCGAATATGTTGATGTTACCTCCGTCTCCTATGGATGTGGTGCGAGCAGATATGAAGCCTTGCTCTGTGAAAGTAATATTGAGGTCTTGGTCAAATTCCCCTATCTCCCGTACGGACGTTGCATGCAACGTCCCTACTTGCTCCCCTACTTCCCTATATGGGTTGAGGGTTAGGGTTCCGGCGGGACTTTCTCCTGCTGTTTCGGCGAATATTCCGAGTCGCCCTGATATGAATAATTCTGTGGCATTAATAGTGATATTGCCTCCTGCTTCTGTGTTGGTTGCTCTTTCTCTGGCGGTGGCACTAATTTGGGCGTTTTCTCCTATGGTTAGTTGTCTGGTGTTTATTTCTATCTCTCCTGCTTTTCCTGCATCGTTGGTTTCAGTGGTGAGACTTGTTCCAGTTTCTAGGGTGAGGTTGTTTGTGTTAATGTTGATAACTCCAGCGTTGCCTTTGTCTTCTGTGGAAGCGCTTATGGCTACTTTGTCGGATAGGGTAAGGTTTTTTGTGTCTATGTTGATAGTGCCAGCGTTGCCAATGTCAGTGGTTTCTACTGCGATGAAGCCGTTGCCTTGAATGTTGATGGTTTCTGGAGCTGATATATTAATGTTACCTCCATTGCCTGTGGAACTGGTGGAGGCTGAGATGAAGCCTTCATTGGTAAAGGTAATGTCTAGGTTGGGGTTAGTTTTGTAGGGGCTGAGGGTAAGGCTGCCTGCGTCTGCTATGGCTTCGGTTTCAGCAAATATTCCGAGTTCTCCTGCGATGTCAAGTTTGTTTGTGTTAATGGTGATGTTTCCTCCTGGCTCTGTAGTGCTGGCTCCGATGTTAACTGTGGCACTTATTTGGGCGTTTTCGCCGATAGTTAGTTGGGGGGTTTTTATTTCTATGTTTCCGGCTTTTCCACCTCTGTTAGTTTCTACTGATAGTTGGCTGTCTAC
>NZ_JBNHEQ010000123.1:0-15331 GCF_050016015.1 Dapis hubbardiae BLCC-M172 | reverse complement strand
AGTTATCAGTTATCAGTTATCAGTTATCAGTTATCAGTTATCAGTTATCAGTTATCAGTTATTAGTTATTAGTTATCATAGCAATTAGGAATAAGATGTGATAAAAAACTGTAGGGGTTTGGTCTCCAAACCCTAGCTAAGATGGTTTTTTTCAACCAAACCCCGTTAGATAAAATATTACAAATTCTCACAACTCACAACTGATTGCTATAGTTATTAGTTATTACTTAGCAATTCTAAATTGTAATATTTGATTGTAGGATTTTGGTCTCCAAATACCATTTGCGTCTTGGTTTGGAAACCAAACCCCTACGGTTTTTTTTCACAAATCATTTCATCTTGCTATATATTTATACCTCTTTTCATTAACATAGAATACAGATATTTTTGGTTAAAGGCAGAAGGCAGAGGGCATAATTTTTCTAGTCTACCTTTGTGAAAACCACTATAATTACTATGGCTATATTACGACTAAATATTAGGAGTTAGGAGTTATAAGTTATAAGTCAGAATTAAAATCTTCCTAGTTTAAACTATTTTTACTGATTAATTTAGGCTTCTGAATGCTAATTGCTAATCGCTGAATGCTGATTAATTATTATTAATTAACTATGAATCCGAGGTTCTGGATGTAAATTACTCAGTATCTCACTTTCAAATATTGCTAATTCTTCTAATCTTTTCTCAACAATCATTTGTTCACAATAAGTTGTAGCTAAAATCCAATATACTCCATAATGCCTGGCTTCAGATGCCATTAAACTACGATAAAATTTTGCTAATTCTGGTTCAGGACAATAATCAGCAAGTAAACCCAAACGTTCGTGACTACGAGCTTCAATTAAACAGTAAACTAATAATAAATCTAACATTCTTTCTGGTTCATTCCGCCGAACTTGACTATTTAAAGCTGCTCCATAAGGAGGAGAATTTAGGGGAGCTAATGGAATATTACGACGTTCTAACCACTGGTTTACTTGTTCAAAATGTTCTAGTTCTTCACGGGCAATAGCTGTTAACATTTTGATCATTTTAGCATTAGAAGGATAGCGAAACATTAAATTTAAAGCTACTCCTGCTGCCTTTCTTTCACAGTGGGAATGGTCTAATAATATAATGTCTAAATTGGCAATTGCTTGTTCTATCCAAGCTTGGGAAGTAGGTTGTTTTATATATTTAATTGTTGGTGTTTTTGATAATTGCATAGTTATTCCTTAATTTTACTTTTCATTAGCTTATCTCGTTATTTTTCTACCATAAAATTTCAGGGATTAAAAATTTTATAATACTTTTTTAAAGTCATCTTTATTTAAAGATAAATTACTTATACTTAATTGGCATTCAGGAAGTTCTAAATCTTGTCATCAGCTCTCCCTAGCTAGGGTATTTAAGATTATATCGGAGGAACTTTGCTTTCGGGCAAAGTTTGTCTGCAAGAGTTATTTGTTTCTAGTTATCTGTTTGATTATCTAACCAATTATCAATAGTTTTCATCTCAAAGATTTTTTCTGCTAAAAGTATAATTTTACTCAAGAGAACTGTTGGATTTATGATGAAACTTCTACCAATATTTGCTGAATTCAATGGAATATTTGTTTGACTAACTGCTAGATTGTTCCTTGTTTTTACCGAAAAATAAAGGTTTAAAGTCTCTGAATCGCCGTGGAGAAACAATGAATTTATTTTCCTTTTATTCAATCCTCTTCCTTTTAGGGCTATGCTTTATAAACATCTTTCTTAACATAAAACTTAGACATTAAAGACAAGTTATGAATAAGTCTGGGAGAGGCTTTTTCGCCAGAAAATTGTCTTGAAAAATATACTATAAGTGAAGACCTTTACAAAATTCTTACTCCCCCCTCTTACCCCTCCTACAAAGGTTTCACGAGTTCCTTATAAAGGATAGCTTTTAGGGGGAGGTAATTATCAATTATCCATTATTGAACCATCTTTTTGTTCTTTGTCTTATCATTCTTTCAATCCTTATTTTCGACCTTATTGTTTAGCTAAAATAATTTATTCTTTCCTGTTATTTATAAATACTTCTTGTTTGTCTAACTCCTCTAACTTCTTGATTTTTTAAGTTGGTTCAGTTGTTTAATGCTGCTTCTATTTTAGATATTTATCGAATAATTTTTGGTATTACTTCTAAATATAGGAGTAAATTGGATAGGGTGCATCTCATATTTGCCAAAATACTTTTTCCCTATTCCCTGTTCCCTGTTCCCTGTTCACTAAAAGCGATAAATTTTTGGCTTTCTTCACGCATTGAGATGCACCCATTGTATAGATATATGTTTAATATGATAATTAGTCGATAGACATATCTAACATGGTGGGTTACAACGGATTTTTAAATACATTTCACAACTTAGATTTTAGCCCTATCTAACCACCCTAATAGATATTTTGGGTATTATTTTTTTTCCTTATTTTCACCCTCATAACGTTCTTGTGCTATTTTCTGAACATGAGCTGCAAAGTCTGGATAATGGTCTAATACTTTTTTAAAGTCATCTTTCTTTAGGACAAATAACTCACAGTAAGTTAATGTTTTAACAGATGCAGTACGTCGTTTTTCATATAAAAGAGCAATTTCTCCAAAGAATGTACCTGGTTCCATAATTCTATATGTATCACCAGTTTTTTCTGAAAAAGCTTTCACCAATCCACGCCTAATAAAGTACATTTCATAGCCCCATTTACCTTCACGAATTATATATTCATCAGGTGGCAGTATTTCTGGTTTTAATGCCATTACTATTTCCCCTAAAAAATTGGGTGTTGCACTTTGAAAAATTGGAACTTTTTCAATGACTTCTTTGTGAAGTTCTAGTGCTAATCTCATCCTTAAAGGATCTGGTAATTCATCTAGTATATGATAATCTCTAATATCTTGATTTTCTAGCCATCTATATTGATAGTAGTCTCTAATTTTTTGTTGTAATTTCGGAGTAATTTTATTATCTCGCATATAGGTTTGAATTTGCCCTAACTTTTCTCTATATCTAGCTTTAGCAGCATCTAAGTTAGAAATTAATGAAGATACATTACCAATAATATAAGCATACATAGATATCCCTAAAAACATAACTATTAGGGTAAATATTATTTCAACTTCATTACTGGGAGTTATATCTCCATATCCAACAGTAGTAAGAGTTGTAATAGCCCAATAAAGAGAATTGATATATTGGGTTCTTCTACTTGCTGATTCTAATGATTTAGAATTTAACCAAGAATTTCCGGTAGTAGATTCCCAACTACCAATCATAAACCAGATACAAGCTACCCAATGAGTAATTAAAATAATTACTATTACTAATTTAAACATTCTCATCAAGGTAGGATTAATATGAATATTAGTTTCCCACTTGTTAAAAATTCGATAAAATTGAGGTAAGCGTAATAAACGAGTTAATCTCAAAAACGCAATAATAAATAATGAATTTGGCAAGAAAATTCGTGCCATTAAATCTCCAGGAAAACTCACTATTAAATGTCTAAGGAAAAGTCCTGAACGATAATTTTGAGCTATCCTTTTTGGGTCTTTAATATATTCTCCACGCTCAAAGTAAGCAAGACGAAATCGAAGAAATATATCAGCGATTAGAATACTATCTCCGATTAAATCTAATAAAATCCAGATGCCATTAAATCTTTGGAGAAAAGCAATTCTGAATGGTACAATAAAGGCATTATAAATTGTAATAAATACAATTAATACTTCCCATAATCTAATCAGTTTACTATCAGGATAAAATATAGGTATTTTCACTTCAGTTATCAGTTATTAGTCAATACAGTTCAGATCATACTAAATTCATGCTTATGCAGTTACATTTTAATTTGTGATTTATTCGTAAAATTAAAAAATATAAATTCCATAAATGTAAGCATTCAGCTATTATCGGTCAGCAAGCCTCCTGCGGAGGAACTGCGTTAACAGCAAATAATTAAATAATGAATAATTCAATTATTTCTCAGGTTAAAGGAGTATACTTTAGTAATAACTTTGAATTCTCCTTGAAGACTAATTTCTTTTTTTAAAATAATCATATAATTAGTTAATAACTTATATAGCAATCCGCGCAGAGGTTGCGGGTAATTAAAAAGTAGATAAAAAAGTTGAAACTCCTACCTGTTACCTGTTCCCTTTTCCCTAAAAAGCGACAAGATTTTTGCCACAAATATGCGGAGGATTGCTATAGCTGATAGCTGACGGCTGTTTGCGCAGCATTCCGTCAGGAAATGCTTACCCATAAATTCTCAAAATAAAACTTTTTACCTATTTTTTGATAGTGTTTTTTTGTCTGTTGTTCGTATCAAGACTGTAGCAATATTTGATAAAATTTATATAAGACTAAAACTCCTATGCTATTGAACAATTATATGAGCTTTTGAGATTAAATAACTGCAAAAAAAAATCTTTAACTGAACCGTCTTGAGTTCTCAGTATATCCTTTAATTAATTGATAATTGATAATTACCTCTCCCTAAAAGGGAGAGGATTGACCAATAAGGAAAAAATTTATTTTTTTTTCCCTTTGAAAGGGGAGGCTAATAAAGCTGAATTATTTAATTAATAATTATTAATTATCCTGTAAGACCAATTACAAAAAGTAGTTATAGTTAGGTTTGACTTCCTTGTATAATAGGGTAGTTTCAAATCCAAAGTTTGCTTTTTTATTCCTTTGAAAGAGGAAGCCTAAGACCTTATTTATTAGTCATTAATTAGGGTTTGCTGATTAAATATCAAAGCCTTTATAGATAAATTTTTTAGCATTTTTAGATCTTTAAAAAGTACAAGCTTTTCATTCTAGTGCAGAATGGCAGAAATAACTAACCAGTTACAAAATTCTCAAAGCCTTACCAATCAATACTTTTGAATTTTGAATTTTGAATTTTGACTTCCGCGTAGTGGCACTAGGGAGCTTAAAAATTAGGATTTTGGGTTGACTCTCTTGCTGAAAAATCAAGGGATAATTCTCTCTCCCAGCAGCTCTAAATTTCCCATTCATTCTGACTCTTACCCTCACCCATAATACTTTTTCAGCAAGCCCTAATTAATACTTTTTCGACCGCAGTATACATATCTTGAGCAAATTTTTTAGAGTTCCACAAAGGTGCTAAATTTTCTGACTCCTTAGACTTCACTAACCTATCAATATATTCCTGCCGTAAGTTAGGATTTTGACCTAATTTTACACCCCAATCAATATATTCTTCCCATGACCATGATACCCCTAACTTAATATCTAAACTTTGTAAAAAAGAATAACCCATTCTAGATAAAAATTGTTCTCCGACATGGGTAACAACTGGCAAGTTAAACCATAAAGCTTCTAAAGTATGAGTACCACCATTATAAGGAGAAGAATCAAGCAAAATATCTGCTAAAGAGTAAATATTTCTATGTTCCTCCTCTGTAGAAAATCTATCCATAAATTTAATCCGATGAATACTAACTTCCTCAGCTTGACAAGCTTGATGATAAGCAGCTTGAAATACTTCTACATCTCCTAATCCTTTGTGAACTAAGATACTATTAGGCACTTGTTTCAAAATAGCAACTTGTGCTTTAACTAAATCTCGGTTAAATTTCCTGCCTGGTGCCAAACAGAGATAAACTATTTGATCTAAACCTATTCTTTGGGATTTTCTTAAATTAGCTTGACTTTTTTCTATTCTTTCAAAACCAGAAACTGCGACAAATGAATCTGGCATTCTCACCAATTTTTCTACATAGTATTTATCTCTGTCTTGAGGGTGGGTGTGCGAGTCGCAGAGAAAATAATTATCTGAGGATATGTAAGGAGCATCAAATCCTAACCAAGATATACAAATAGGTGCTGGTTGATAAGATAAAATCTCTGTATTAATTGGTAAACTCAAAGAATCTAAATCTATTAATATATCTACTTTGTCTTGCTGAATTTCACCAATAATTTCTCCTACATCTGCTATTCCTTGAGGATATTTTTTCGGTACATATAATTTAGTAGCAGCTTGACTAAATTTATGAGTTTGGTCGTCTACTTTTAAACGTTCCGTTGAGTATAAATATGTTTCTGTGTTGAGCTTTCCTAACTCCCGAATTATATCAAGACTGCACCAACCTACAGAATGTCTACAAAAGTGACTAGATATAAATCCAACTTTTAATTTACGACTTTTACTAAACTCAAAATTTGCCAATTTTTGCTGATAATTAGACTTAGGTTTGAGAGCTAGCTCAGTATAAGCTTTAGATACTAATTTGTAGAGATGAGAATTAGCTTCAATATTGTCTCTTAAATAAGGAACGCTAAATAAAAAATTTCCATATAAAGATTTTAGCTCCACTGACTTTTTGGCAATATTTATATCTTCTATAAGTTTAGCCTCCAAATCAAAAAATCTATCTTTAGCAATTTCATTTAAGCCAGATACTTGATATGTACTAATCATATATATGGCAGTCATAATCGGATCGACTACCCTACATTCTTGACTATATTTATTGACTGCTTCCCTAGCAACTGCATAATTATTACCATCCCTCAAAATGCCACATAAATGTTGATGAGCTGTAGCAAAGTCAGGTTGAATTTCAATGGCTTTTTTCAGGTGTTGAAGAGCTTCAGAAAATTTACCTTGATTTCTCAAAATAATTCCAATTTCACCATAAACTTCTGCTAAATCTGGCTTAAGTTTAATAGCTGCTTGCCAAAAAACAATAGCTTCTCCTAATTTACCCTCTTCAGCTAACCTATATCCTTGACTTAAATTAAACTCTACCCCACCCAAACTAGGATTTAATTCTAATGCTTTTTGTTGTGAGGCGATCGCTTCATCTGACTTGCCCATCTTTTGCCAAACCTTGGCCAAATTCCAATAAGCAACGGCCATCTCTGGTTGTAATTGAATAGCTTTCCTGTAACAAGCGATCGCCTCTTCCAATTTTCCCTGGCGATAAAACATACTGCCCAAGTTAACATGAGCCTGGGATAAATCAGGATTAAACTCTATGGCCCGATAATATAGACTAATTGCTTCAGAGATTTGACCTTGGGCTTGAAGAATATTGGCCAGAGTAACATAAGTAGGTGCCCAATTAGGTTGTAAACTTAAAGCCTCACGACAACAAGCGATCGCCTCTGATAATTGTCCTTGAGCGTAGTAAAGTTCAGCTTGTTGTGTCAAAGTCTCAAAATTTGGAGTTTGTGAGGTAGAAAAATTGGAGGAAGTCATTTCAGTTATCAGTTATCAGTTATCAGCTTTTTTACTGAAGTCCAAGATTTAACTTATATCAAGTCTGATTAATTAGCCATAATAAATGAGTGTCGGTCTGGTAGGGTGCATTGTAACGTACCAGCATCCCTAGTACCGCTACGGGGAAGTCAGAAGTCAGAAGTCAACCCACCCCTAACCCCTCCCAAGAGGGGAAGTCAGAAGTTTTGATTGGTAAAGCTTTGAGTATTTTGTGACTGGTGACTTATTTCCGCCATCCTGCACTAGGGGTATTTGAAATGTCTTGGTTGAGGTTTAATATCAAGTTGTGATAATTTTTATAAGAGTTAATTTTATAGCTCTACGAATTCAGTTTAGGACATTTCTAAATCCTAAAACCCTTTGACAATTTACTATTCCCTATTCCCTATTCCCTATTCCCTAGCGCGTAGCGCTATAACTAAAAACCTTTGAAATTCTGACTCCTGAATTCTAATTCTGACTCCTAAAAACAATGATTTGGCAAAAATTGAATCAACTCCAACCCAAAATCAAATTTAAACCTCAAATAATTCTGGCAATTATTTCATTAATTCTGGCAGTAGGAATGTCTATTAGTATTAGTAATAAAATTCCTGCCCAAGCAAGAACTGAAAAAAACTATGAAGAAAAATTATTTGAAACTGCTCTATCTTTTACTCTATATTTTGAAGGTGGATTTAGTAATCATCCAGCAGATAAAGGTGGTAGAACTTATAAAGGAATTTTACAAAGTGTATATAATACTTATCGACGGCGAAGGGGTTTACCACCATTAGATGTTACGCAAATGTCTGATGCTGAATTGATGGAAATTTATCAAGGTTATTGGGATAATAGTAGGTCAGCTACTATGCACCCCGCTCTTGCCGTAGTTATGTTTGATACTGCTGTTAATTTTGGTATTAATAACTCGGTAACTTTTCTGCAACAAGCTTTAGGACTACCACAAACAGGTATATTTGATACTAAGACCAAAGAAGCATTAGCAGAAGGTAATAATCGAAATACTGCACTGCAAATGATTAACGAAAGGATTATTTATCGTTATAAAAGAGTTCAAGAAGATGCTAGTCAGATGGCTTTTTTTCATGGTTGGTTAGCTCGTGATTATAGTTTGTGGGGTTATGTGGAAAAGTTGAAAGATAATTGAAGAAGTTTCTAGAAGCAGTTAGTTGAGAATTAAACTCCAAAAAATTTTAGGTATTGCAGTTCAACAATTAATAGAGTTGTCGCTAAATAGAGGCAAAAAATCGCTCAAACCCAGACAGGAAAATAATTACCAGCTTTTTTGTTTGGCAATAGCTATAATCCTTATAGAACAAGGTTTTTGATAATTTTTTAAGTTATAAAGCGACAAGTCTAATAATTACCTCTTCTGTAATAAAAGGATTTGGCTAATCAGATTGTAGTCCATTGTGCAGCCTACATGGATTTTACCAGAAAATTGGGTTTAAACCTCCCCCTAAAAGGGGGAGGTTTAAATTGTTTTTTTTCTTTGATAAGTATGCTATAATATTATTAGTTTTAAAATGCGGTTATGAAAGCTAGATTTAAGTATCGTGTCTATCCAACATGCCAACAAAAATACCAATTAGCAAAACTATTTGGTTGTGTGCGTGTGGTTTGGAATGATAGTCTGGCTTGCTGCCAACAAAAGTATAGATTAGGAGAAAAGAAACCTACCAATTCTGAGCTACAAAAACAGTTTATCACCGAAGCTAAAAAGACTGAAGATAGAGAATGGTTATCAGAAGTTTCTGCTATACCATTGCAGCAATCTTTGAATGATTTAAACCAGGCTTATCAAAACTTTTTTAAGTCAACTAAAGGTGAGAGGAAAGGTAGACCTATAAAACTTCCTAAATTCAAAACTAGAAAGTCAAAGCAAACTGCTAGATTTACAAAGGGAGGGTTTAAAATTGGTCAGCATAAAGTATATTTAGCTAAGATTGGAAAGCTTGAAATTGTATGGTCAAGAGAGCTACCTGCCACTCCATCATCAGTAACAGTAATCAAAGATTCAGCTCATAGATATTTCTTGAGCTTTGTAGTAGAAATACAACCTGAAATTTTGCCTAAAACTGATAAGTCAGTAGGTATAGATTTAGGAATTAAAACTTTTGCTACTTTGAGTAACGGTAGAAAGGTTGATGCTCCAAAACCATTGAAGAAACGAATTAAGAAATACAGAAAGTTAAGTAAATCATTATCTAAGAAAACCTTCGGTTCTAAACGATATGAAAAAGCTCGGCTGAGAATAGCTAAATTTCATGGCAAACTGAAAGATACAAGGACAAATTTTCTACATAAATTATCCACTGAAATAATTCGTGAAAGCCAAACAATTATTTTAGAGGATCTAAACGTTTCCGGAATGGTCAAGAACCGTAAATTATCTAGAGCAATTTCTGATTTAGGTTGGAGACAATTCCGAACATTCCTAGAAGGAAAAGCAGAAAAATATGGTCGTGAATTTCGAGTAATTAGTCGTTGGGAAGCAACATCTCAAACCTGTTCTAGTTGTGGTTTTAAAGGTGGGAAACTAGACCTTTCGGTGAGAGAATGGGAGTGTCTCAACTGTGGTGCTAAACATGATCGAGACGAGAATGCAGCCATAAATATATTAGTCGCGGGCGGGCAGTCCGAGACTTTAAACGGACGTGGAGGCAAGCATAAGACTAGCGTCAAGTTAGCAGCAGCCAATGAGACGTTAACCCACCGAGGAACTTCGGTTCGGTAGGATTGCGCTTTTTAGGCCGGGGAGGATGTCAACTACGACTATGACAAATTCTACAAATTAGTAGCTTTGGCAAAAAGCGCTGGCGTGAAAAAATTCATATATATAGGTGCTGCATCTGTCATTAATGGAAGACCGATTAAAAATGTAGATGAACTATATTAACCAAAACGACTGCTACAAGATTATTACTCAAAAACCAAAGCCTTAGCAGAAAAACTCGTCTTAGAAGGTAATGAACCTAACTTTGAAGCGATCGCTCTGAGACCCCCGGCAATATGGAGTCCTAAAAATCCTCACTACGATGATATGTTAAAAATGGCTAAAGAAGGTAAGTGGGTGTGGATTGGTGGTGGAAAGCATACCCTGTCTACCATTCATGTAGACAATGAACGGAGCAGCAGTTATAGCTGCCATTCAGAAGAGTAGGGGTGGACAGATATACTATGTGACTGATGGTGAACAACGCCCACTCAAAACCTTTTTTACAGAAATTCTTAGAGCAGAAGGAATTGAACCAGGTAATCCTTATCTGCCAAGAGGTCTAGCACTTTTAATTGCTTACATTGTGGAATTGCTATGGAAGCTTTTGGGGTTAAATCAACGACCACCCATAGCACCTGTGATGGTTTATAGCAATGAGCGCTGGTATATTTACAAATTGTAGTAGGGGCCAAGCAGCTCAAAGTCTTATATTATCGGCAATTTATTCCCCCTGTTGCCTGTTCCAATAGTGCCTGTTCCCGGAGCACAGCGCTATATCTGATGGGTACTGAGTTTTCAGTCAATGATACGAAGGCTCGGGCTGAACTGGACTACCGCAATGCTATTAGCATCAGCGAAGGACTCCAACAAATCAGAATTCGAGCAGGAATCTAAATGGCTCAAATTGTTTACACAACCTTAGTTTTACCCCCATTATTTAGGAGAAGTAATAATGCAACGATTTTTTGTTAGTTTTCTACTACTAGCTTTTCTGGGAAATCTAGTTGTTTCAGAGAAGGCTAGAGCCACCTTAAATAGTAACTTAACAGTAAAAAATAGTTTGATACTAAACAGTAGCTTGACAATTAATATTGATGGTCTGAAAAATCAAACTGGACAAGTTTGCCTGAGTCTTTTTTCCGGTAGTCAAGGATTTCCCAGTGATGGCGATCGGGCTTTGCAAGCTAGGTGTGTTGATTTAGAGGAAGGAACTCCCGCAATTACATTTGAGAATTTGAAACCAGGAAGTTATGCTGTTGCTGCTTTTCATGATTTTAATGACGATGGTATCTTCAATCTGAATGGTCTTGGCATTCCAAAAGAAGGCTTTGGCTTTTCCAAAAACCCAAAAATTTTCACAGGTCCTCCCAAATTTAGGGATGTAGTTGTGATTATTGTAGGTTCAACAAACAATATTTGGATTAAATTGCAATATCTTTAGGAAGTCAGGAATTTTATATATGCACAAATATACATTTTTGTCAATTTTTGTGCTTCTATTGTTAAGTTGTCTCTGGAAAATTTGTTTTTTCCATCCAGAGATTAAATTTAAAATTACTTAATATTATACGAATTAAATATAGTTTAAAGGTTGTTTTATATAAATTAATTATAACAAGCCTGTGACTTTAAAAATCATATCATAGACTCCAAATTAAGTAAACTCGTAAAATAATTGAGAATAGTTTCAATAAACCCCTATCTTTACGTTTATTCATAATTTGCTTAACATGGGAATTTTAAAATTATCCCTTCATAGATATTTGTTTTGCTTATAAAATTAACAACTCTTAGGAAATAGGTTTACCAATAGATAATGGATAATTAATTAATCTGGCTTTATCAAAATGTTGGCAGAAGACTCGCGCTCTCCCGTAGGGGAGCGTCGTATGGGAATGCCAATCAATGTTGCGATTTTACAAATAATCTGTTAAAGTATAAAATTTGAAAAGCAAACAGTAAATGGAGGAAAAAGCGTACAAATTTAGATTTCACCCAACTCCAGAGCAGGAAAATCTGTTGCGGAGAACGTTGGGATGTGTACGCCTAATCTACAACAAGGCTTTAGCTGCAAGAACTCAAGCATGGTATGAGAACAAAGAACGTGTCAGTTACAAGCAAATCTCAACTATGCTTACTAACTGGAAAAAACAAGAAGATTTAGATTTCCTTACTGAAGTAAGCAGTGTACCATTGCAGCAAGGCTTGAGACATCTACAGACTGCTTTTCCTTCGGAATGCTGCGCAAACACCAACTTTTTTAGCGGACGTGCTAAATACCCTAATTTTAAGAAAAAGCGTATGGGGTGGCAGTGCTGAGTTTACTAAGGCAGCATTTAGCTGGAAAGATGGCCAAGTATATTTAGCCAAATGTGCAGAACCATTACCTATCCGATGGAGTAGGCAACTACCGCCAAACTGTGTGCCTAGTACAATTACTGTCAAACTTGAACCAAGTGGTAGATGGTCTGTATCTTTGAGAGTTAATGATACCAGAGATTTGAGGCTCAAGCCAACTCAGAAACAAGTTGGCGTTGATTTAGGGATTACCAGTTTGCTAACTACAACTGATGGAGATAAAGTTGCCAACCCAAAGAATCTTCAGAAGTTACACAAAAAACTGAGGTTAGCCCAGAAATCCCTAGATAGAAAACCCGACAAAAAGTCTAACAACTATCACAAAGCCAGACTGAAAGTCGCCAAGATACACGCAAAAATTAAAGACCCAGGAGGAGAGTTTGTAACAAATTATTAATTTTCTATCTAAAACGCTCAAAAAGTAATAAATCGATCTAAGATAGAAAAAAATAAATGTTTCACATGAAATATGTCAGACCCAAAGAAGCAGCCTCCATCCTTGGAGTTGCAGTCTCAAGTCTCAGACGATGGGAAGAAGAAGGCAAAATCAAAGCAATCAAAACCCCATCAGGGCACAGGCGGTACTCAATCGCAGAAATCGAACAAGCAGCAGGTTTGCCCAGGGCAATTACCACTGTTTGTTATGCAAGGGTGTCGAGCCATTCCCAACGAGACGATATTGAGAGACAAATTGAACTACTTCTCTCAAGATTCCCAGAAGCGGAAATCATATCAGAAATTGGCAGCGGACTTAATTTTAAGCGGAAACAATTCCTCTCCATTTTGGACAGAATTTGCACAGGTGATATCAAACGCCTTGTCGTTGCCCACCCAGACAGACTCGTTAGATTTGGATTTGAATTGGTTAAGTGGCTATGCGAACGTAACGAGTGCGAACTCTTGGTTCTCCATGACAGCAAACAATCTCCCGAACAAGAACTCGTTCAAGATATGTTGTCCATCATCCACTGTTTCAGTTCGAGGCTTTATGGGTTACGAAGATACAAAAAAGAGATCAGTGAGAAAATACGGGAAAAACCCATACAAAAAGAGTCAAAAACTGAGGCCAAATAGTGTTTTAAAAGTGCCTGTTTGGCCTAGTATTGAACTACATAAAATCTGGAAGCAATGGCTGGCTGCTTACCGTTGGGTTTACAATCAGTGTGTTGAGTTTTTTAATCATCAAAGAACTTTGCCAAAAGGGAAATCGTTAGACCAAGTAATCCAAAGCCAACAAGTTCAACCTGAGAATGAATGGACTAAATGTTTAGGAAAAACCAGACAAGAAGCTGTCTGTGAAGCTGAACTTGCGTATCAACAAGCTCAGGCTGCTAACAACAGTCCCAACTTTCAATTGCGTTATCGTTCTTGTCGAAATAAATCTCAAGTAATTCAATTTAAAAACGATGCTTATCGGAATGGAACTTGGTTTCCTCAAAAAGTAAAAGGTATGCTTTTTTGTACTGCGATTGGATATCAAGTACCTCGTAATTGTGATTATGGAACTGAGCTGGTTGATCAACGAGGACAATGGTTTGCTTGCTTTCCTCAATACATTGAGCCAACGACTACTGGTTCCGATCAAGTTATTGCATTAGACCCTGGAAATAGAGCCTTTTTAACTGGCTATGATGGTGAAAACGTTTTAGAAATTGGCAAGGGAGACATCGGGCGAATTAACCGTTTATGCTCGCACCTTGATAATTTATTAAGTCGTGCCGCACTATCAAAAAACAAACGGCAACGTTATCAAATGCGCAAGGCAGCAACTAGAATGAGAAATCGCATTCAATATCTGGTAAAGGATTTGCATAACAAGGTAGCTTCAGTATTAGTTAATAGCTATAAGTTAATTTTTCTGCCTACTTATGAAACCTCTCAAATGGTGCTTAAGTCAACCAGAAAAATTAACCGCAAATCTGTCAGAAATATGCTCTCGTAGAGTCATGGAAAGTTTGCTGATTACCTACAACATAAGGCAGCTCGCTCATGTGTTTTAGTAGTTCGTTGTAATGAAGCTTATACTTCTAAGACTTGTACAAACTGCGGTCACGTTCATAAGAACTTGGGTGGTTCCAAGATTTATAAATGTCCTCAATGTGGTCATATAATTGCACGGGATATCAATGGCGCTCGCAACATAATGTTGAGAGCTTTGCAGGACTAGGCGAACTGCCTTCACTGTTGTCAATGATTCTATTGTCGTCAGTGATGCCATACCTACTGGAGCGCTTTAAGAAGATTTAAGCGTTTTGATGAGGTTCAAAGTAGCACTATACCCATAAACTGACATACGTCGCCAATCCGACGGCTCCCCTACAACTAATTAGAGAAAACCAAACAATAGTAGTTGAGGATTTAGCAGTAAAAACATGGTCAAAAAGCGGTGCGACCCCGCGTCGTCGCCAGCTCGCAAGCGGTCAGACCCCGCGTCGCCGCCAGCTCGCTTGCGGAATGCTGACCAAGAGAGGGAACGCGCACCAAGAGACCACAAATTAGCTAGAGCTATTAGTGATGCTAACTGGGGAGAATTAGTGAGGCAATTAGAATACAAAGCCGAATGGTATGGACAGGAATTAATCACTCTGGACCGATATTTCCCTAGTTCCAAGCGCTGTTCTAATTGTGGTCATGTAGTAGAAAAATTGCCTCTCAATATTAGAGAGTGGAATTCTCCTGAATGTGGTAGCCACCATGATAGAGACATAAACGCTGCAATTAACATTTTGGCTGCGGGACTCGCAGTGTCAGCGCCAGTCGCTCATGGGGGAGACCCCCAAGACCGCGCTGGCTTGTCTGTGGAGCAACCGTAAGACCTTCTGAGAGTAAATCTCGGAAGGCGGGTGCTATGTTTTGCTGACGCAAAGCTCCGCTTTATATGTCGGCGACAGCCGAAGTGCGTAATTAGGAGCATTCCCTATACGAAAGTTGTGCGCCAGCAAAACGCGGAGCGACATGGAAAGCGGAGCATTCCCTATACGAAAAAGCGCAGCTCCT
>NZ_JBNHEQ010000122.1:0-5916 GCF_050016015.1 Dapis hubbardiae BLCC-M172 | reverse complement strand
TATTTCCCAATCTTCAATCAAGAAAGGTTTTAACCAGAGGTAATTATCAATTATCAATTATCAATTATCAATTATTGAACAGGATTGACAGATATAGTAATTCCCATTTATTCAACCCTTCCCTAGGAACAATTTCTCACCTCAAAACCAGAATTATTTTTAACCTTAACTCCACAAGAATATTCTATAACACTCTTACCTTTAGCAATATTATTCTCAATCAAATTTCCCCGACCACCCAAACTAGCCTTCATCGTAATTTTACCAGCTACATTATTATTTTCAACTCTCACATTTTCCATAGAATAAGGCGTGCTATTCGTATCAGCCATCACAAAAATATTAGATGTTATTTGATTATCAACAATCCTGACATTACGAATATATCGAACCTTATATAAACCAATATAAGCATTACCCCGATTATTCTTAATTATTACTCCATTTACGGTCGTACCTCCACAACATTCCTGAATTAAAATCCCTTCTCCATCTACACTCAAATAATTAGTATTTCCTATCCTATGTCTATAAACCTCGTAATTATTTCCCTCAATTAAAACATTCCATCCAGACCAATCAATACCCCGATTTTCTAAAGTTACTGCTCCTGTAGTCTCCCTTTTCCCTGTGGGGTCTATCCAATACTGTTTATTTTTTTGGTCTTTAATCTGATTATCTTTAATTATCAAACCATCACCAGCAGCCACAATTCCCACTCGCATTGTATGATAAATCCAATTATCTCTAACTACTATTCCCTGACGAAATAATCCTGGTTCCGTTTCTGGAGTTGCTGCTAACTTAAAACCACTTCCTTTGCCACGATTTATAACTATTCCATAGTGATTTGTATAACTGAAATTTACCTCATCATTTTGATAAGTAATAATTGACTTTTTATCTCGTGACTTAACTTTATAACCAGGTTGATTATAATTATCTGTTATTTGATCGTTGAGGCGATTATTGCTAATTAAAACATTAGTATAGCCATTAACTATAATATTAGCTGCAAATCGATAACTCAGTCTTTGCCAAGGTTCTTGAAAATCAATATCTGGAACTCCTGGGTCTGGTTCAGCAACATTATTACTCCGAACTCCAAAAATAATAATATTTTGATTTTTGCCATTATCTAAATCAGCTTTAATACTAATAGCAGCACGGTTAATATCAAGATTAATCAGACCGATATTACTATCTGTATCTGGTGCAGTTGTAGAGATATTTTTAAATGCCGTATTATTAGGCGTGCCACTACCAGAAAGTTGAGGTTTATATTTGGGAAATACTAATTTAGTTGGAGGTGAAAAAGAATTTGATTTAGCATCTTTAAATGTGGGTGTTTCGCCACGAATAATCACACCATTTTTGAGTTTAATACTATCAGTAAAGTTGTATGTTCCTGCAGGAAAATAGACAACTCCTCCACCGTTTGATGCCACAGCATCTCGCGCAGCATTAAAGCGTTTATTAATATTATTTCCTGGGAAATCTTTGATATTATAGACACAATTCCATTTGATTTGATTTGTCCAAGGATATATATCTTTGCCGTAGTGGGTGGCGATCGCATTATCTGTAATTCCCCCACTAAGACTACCGCAAGAATTATTCATTTGAGAAACAATTGGTGAATTATTAGAAGTAGTTACTAGCAATTGGCTTACTGCAAAACTTCCTATAGTAAAGCTGATAAATGCTATAATTCCTAATAAAATTTGCCAATTTTTTTTTTCACGTCGATTAAAGTATTTTAGAAGTAAATAATAATTTCATAACCGTACGAAAAAAACTGTAGAAAATCGTGACAGCTTTTATCTTGATATTGGATTAACCAATATTGGCTGTACGGCACAGCTCACTATTCCCATCCTACGGAATGCTAGGCAAACGGTACTAAATGCCTCTGGGAATTTCTTATCTTATATTTGAAGACTGCCATTAACATCGGCATTAATGACTATACCAGTTTCACTCCTGAATAAACCACGTTTGACTCGTTTTCCCAAATAATTTTCTTGAGCAAAGGGCAATTCTAAGTCAATAGCAGATGTTTTACTGGTGTAACTTTCTTCAGTTTCAATGACTTTAACCCCAGCTAGTTGACATTTATAAGTTATCTGTTGAATTAGCTTAGAGTGCGGTATTTGGGTAAAGTTTTGATTGTTTTTTTTACCGATGTTTGCACCTTGTTTCCAGTTATCATTTTTGCCTATGACTACAGTACCAATATTATTAGTCACTAAATAATTGACAACTAACTTGCTGGTGTTATGTAGATAATTCTCGACAAAACGATTTCGATGATAACTCAATGCTTCAATCTTACGACTGGTTTTTCTGTTGCCTTTGAGATGACTTTGGTACTTAGCTTTTCGCTTGTTATATAATTGATTGACGCTTTTTAGTGGCTTCCCATTAATCAGTATAGGTTTAACACCGGGCTTGTTTGTAGATAGAGCAACTAATCTGTCAATTCCTAAGTCAATTCCGGCTACATATGTTGAGTTTATTTGTGGCTGATTCGTTTTTTCATACACTACTTCAATTATATAGCAGGCAGTAGCAGGTACTATCCTTACTTCTATCACAGTATCCACAACTACAGGTATTTTGATTTCACTCATGGATAAGTGACACATACCATCTTTGAGACTTGCTCTATAGACTGATTCTTTGGAATATATAACTACATTCCTACCTTGAGTTTTATTCTTATACTTTGGTATTTTGGGTTTACCTAAAAACTTCCCTGGATGTTTTGACCATTCAATGATTGCCTGAAAATAACCACGCCAAGTGGCAACCAAGCATTTGATTATTTGTTTTGATACTTTAGTTGGTAATGCTCTATAGGCATCACTATCTTTGGTGGCGTGGTATAGTTTAGTTAAATCCAGACTATTACCAGTACAGAAAAAATGCTGACGACAATAATAATTAGCTAAGTTGTACAAGTTTTTCGACTTAAAGGCTAACTCATCACACACTCGCCAAAAGTTATGTGTTCGGTTAATAATATGTCTGTCAACAAGTCGCATTCACTTTTTATTTTTCATATTTTAGTTGTTACTTGTTTAATATTACAAAACTTTTGTAAATTTTACAACTATTTTCTACGGTTTAAGTTTAACAGTTAATCACCCCACTCTGGCATCAGTCTCAGAATAGGAATTAAATATAGAGAAGCTAACGACGCGACTGCAAACACAAGTAAAATTGCTGCTGCAGTCAAGATAATATTTGTAAAAGTCACAAAACCAGCGACTTTTTGAATTATGTTTGTTTGGCTTCCCGGTGTAACTATTTCGTAATTATTAGTTAATTGTATAATCTCTTCTAAGCTTAACTTTTCCCCAACAATAAGTTGAGATTTTTCTAAGTAATCTTTTGTTTCTGTTGTTGCCTGAGTTTCTGAAAGTACACCCCTTTTTTCTAGTTCCTCAATAGTAGTAATACTGTGTCGAATGGAAATTAATTCTTGAACTTTTTCTAGTGGGAGGTTATCAAGATTATTGATATTATTTTGGGCAACACTCACACTAGGGGTGGAAAGCCAAAATATAACCACTAAAAATAAACTAATTAGCCGACGCATCATAATATATAGTTTTGTAGAAAATGCTATACTTAGATGGTACTTCGATTATTAAGTAATTAACACAGACTGAATAACTTTTTTGATAATTATGAGCCAGGAGCGTATTAATCAGGACTTACGCAGATGAACCCAGAAACGGGGTTTCTCTGCTTTTCCGCTTGCTTCGAGCGTTATCATAAACCGGGTTTCTGGGAGGTTAATGGTAGGGACGTTGCATGCAACGTCCCTACAAGGGCATTTGAGACCAACCGGGTTTCTCTACTTTTTTAGCAGCCAAATTGTTGCATGAAAGTAGCGATAGAACATCCATTCCACAGCTACATCGCTCTCTTTCGCAATTATTGATGTTCTATTCATTTATTGTCCAATAGTTAGGGCTGGCAAATTAAAACTCAAAGCCTTTACAGGCAAAAGTTTCAGACTTTTTATTTTCCACATTGATGTTCTATTCATCTATTGCGCAATAGTTACAGCAGTTTCGGCAGGTTATTATTGTACATATGCAAAGCAACTGCGGCAGCTATAATACTTTCATGCAATAAAGCCCAGCAAAAATCTTTTCTGATGTCTAGGACTTACGCAGAAAAACTCAGAAACCGGGCTTTTTCCTAGATATCTATTATAAAAACAACGATTTATCATAAAAACCCGGTTTCTTTACGTAAGTCCTGATATAAAATCCGGTTGAACAGTTGTCATTGCGACGAATCGCCCCTACGAACAAAAAAAACGCTCCCCATTTTTGGAGAGCGTTTTTATTAGCTAATTAAAAAATTAACCCTTGATAGCAGGAGCTTCAACAGAAGCTAAGTCTAGAGGGAAGTTGTGAGCGTTACGCTCGTGCATTACTTCCATACCTAAGTTAGCGCGGTTGATGATGTCTGCCCAAGTGTTGACCACACGACCACTAGAATCGATGATGGACTGGTTGAAGTTGAAACCGTTTAAGTTGAAGGCCATTGTGCTGATTCCTAATGCTGTGAACCAGATGCCTACTACTGGCCATGCACCCAAGAAGAAGTGCAAGGAACGGCTGTTGTTGAATGAAGCATATTGGAAGATTAAACGACCGAAGTAGCCGTGAGCTGCTACGATGTTGTAAGTTTCTTCTTCTTGACCGAATTTGTAACCGTAGTTCTGAGATTCAGTTTCTGTTGTTTCACGAACTAAGGAAGAAGTTACCAAGCTTCCGTGCATTGCACTGAATAATGAACCACCAAATACACCTGCTACTCCTAGCATGTGGAATGGATGCATTAAGATGTTGTGCTCTGCTTGGAACACTAACATGAAGTTGAATGTTCCGGAGATTCCTAAAGGCATTCCATCGGAGAAGGAACCTTGTCCGATTGGATAGATTAAGAATACTGCTGTTGCTGCTGCTACAGGAGCAGAGTAAGCAACACAGATCCAAGGACGCATACCTAAGCGGTAGGATAGTTCCCACTCACGACCCATGTAGCAGAATACGCCAATGAGGAAGTGGAAAATTACTAGCTGGTATGGGCCACCGTTGTAGAGCCACTCGTCTAAGCTAGCTGCTTCCCAGATTGGGTAGAAGTGTAGACCAATTGCGTTGGAGGAAGGTACTACTGCACCGGAAATGATGTTGTTTCCGTATAGTAGGGAACCAGCGACGGGTTCGCGGATACCATCGATGTCTACTGGAGGAGCTGCTACGAAAGCGATAATGTAGCAGATAGTAGCTGTTAAGAGAGTAGGGATCATTAATACACCGAACCAGCCGATGTATAAACGGTTGTCTGTGCTTGTTACCCAGCTACAGAACTTTTCCCATACGTTGGCGTTTTCACGCTGTTGTAAGGTTGTAGTCATAGTATGTATGATTGCTGTATGTATGAAATTTTCGAGGTACGGCGGTCTTGAGGTTTTGTGTTCCTTGACCGTTATTAATACTTTAGCTAGTTTATTTCGTTTTGTAAAGGGGTTTGTGTCGTAATGTATTAAATCTAATTAATAAGTATGACTTATATTAATCGAAATAATACTATCTATAAATTAATTGATCGATTAAAAAGTAGCCCGCTTATGGTTTATAGCTGTTTCAAAGTGGGGAGATGGGGATATGGGGGCATTTTTCTACTTTTTTCCCCTCTGAGTATTTCTCAATCCCCTGAGGACTGACTCCTTTGGCAAAAACCCTCACCTTTGCGGAGATACCAAATGGTTTCTATAAACAAAACAAAAAAAAACGCCCCCCATTTTTGGAGAGCGTTTTTATTAGCTAATTAAAAAATTAACCCTTGATAGCAGGAGCTTCAACAGAAGCTAAGTCTAGAGGGAAGTTG
>NZ_JBNHEQ010000121.1:3945-9358 GCF_050016015.1 Dapis hubbardiae BLCC-M172 | reverse complement strand
TCCGGTTGAATAGTTATAAATAAAAAGGGAGGAGTCAGGAGTCGTAGGGGCGTTTGCGGAGCATTCCGGAACGGAAATGGCCATGTGCTAACGCAAAGCTCCGCTTTATATGTCGCGCAGCGTTTTTCATGTCGGCTCTTAGCCGTTAGCGGAGCTTTGCGCTAGCAAAACGGAGTTGTGCGATAGCAAAACGCCCGTACAGGAGTCAGGAGGGAAGAGGGGAGAAAGAAAGTATATGCATGAGAAAGTTTTTTTATCACGCTCTTATCCGGACATGATATTATCAGTATCTCTGGCTAAATCTAGAGGGGGTATGATAAAATATTTTATCCTAATCAAAACAAAGGTTTTCTCTTACTATAAAAAAATCAATTTTGTAACTCCATTGATATCTACTATATTTTTAATGCTTATACCTAATACTACTTTGATAAATGTTTATATCATGTCGGGTTGAATAGTTATAATGAAAGTTTGTAGTAAGACTTGAGCAATATCTATAGCAATATCTATCTTTTTGCTCAATCCCTACTACAAACAAAAACTTTTTATCACTATTCTTTCTTTTGCCATATCTTTCTCAATCTTGATTGTTAAAATCTACTCTTTCGTAAAGATCCCTAAAAGTTATTTGAAAATCTAGAGAAGTTAACTTTAATATTGACTCTTCGGATTCATAATATGTGACTTCCCATTTTTCCTCAGAAGTTTTAACATACTTTTCAATATTAAACTGATCAATATTAAACTGATATTGGTCAATCAAAATATATTCTTTAAAATCAGGAATTGAGCGATAAAATTTCAACTTTTCACTTCGGTCATAATTTGCTGTTGATTTTGATAATACTTCAACAATTATTGAGGGATTAGTAACTGTATCAGTGCGATTTGGGTAATAAGATGGTTCACCTTCAATTACCATTAAATCGGGGTAAGTATATAAATTATGAACGGGTATCCACAAACGTACATCACCGATAAATACACGATAATTTTTGCCTTTTAAAGCCAACTTTAAATAAGCACAAAAATTACCTGATATTTCGTTATGATTAGTAGTTCCACTCGTCATTGCTATAATTTTTTCATTTCTATATTCATGTTTATATTCAGCAGTTTCCTCTAATAAAAAATATTCTTCAGGAGTATATATTTTATTTTATGTTTGAATTTGCATACTTTTCTCCAAGAGTATTGTTATCTACAATAGCAATCCTAAATAGGTTTTCATTAATGGATAATGGATAATGGATAATTGCCTCAATGAAAACTGTAACGTAATTGAATATAAGGAAATTCAATAGCACTTTTTTTCTCTTGAAATAGAAGGCTTTATACCTTGATTTTTCGGTAATATTTTATTGTAGGGGTTTGGTTTCCAAACTCAAGTAAAAATAGGATGAAAAGACCAAACCCCTAAAGTTTTTTTCACAAATCATCTACGAATGTAGAGGTTTAACCTAATCCATTTTCTCCATCTCCTTTTTTAGATTTACACTAGATTCGGTGATTAATGTAAGTAGGGATGAATCTTTTTTCACTGCCCAAACTACCCAAACTCCCACTCCCTAATCCCTAAAAGGAATATTAAAATCGATTTGAAGTAATTATTACCCTCGGTTCAGCAAGATATAAATCGGTACGATAAACTAAATAAACTAAACCTTTTTTATCTACCCATCGTTCATATAATACCTTCAAATTTTTTGTAATCTCTTCTCGTTCATAACCCTTATTTGGCACTGATGAAGAACTCATAATTCGACCAATTAATCCGAGTAAATCTAACTCTTGTCTATGAGCAAATACTGAATGTCTAAAATTAACAAAATTTGGACTTTCTTCTACAGATGTAATCGAAACATGAGGCTTCTTTTTGGCTAGTGGATGAAGTTTAGATATCTGCTTCATTAAATTACTATTTTCTTTAGTAAATCCATCTTGTTTATTCCAGTTATTCCTGACAATAGCTAACCTGCCAGATGGTTTTAAAATTCTGTGAAATTCTCGTAGGGTAGGTTCTAAGTTAAACCAATGAAAAGCATGAAAACAAGTGACTAAATCTACAGATTGATCGGGTAGATTTGTCGCTTCTGCAGTTGCCTCCTGAAATTTGATTAAAGGATGAGGTGCAGCAGCATTTATCATTTCAATATTTGGCTCAATAGCAATTACATTGATTCCCTGTTCAGCTAACATTTTAGAGCCAATTCCTGTACCTGCTCCAATATCTGCTGCTACTAATTCAGAAGGATTTTCAAATCCGCTTATTATAGCAGTAATAGTTTCTTTTGGATAGTTGGGTCTATAGTTGGCATAATCTGTTGCTCGGTCAGAAAAACGATTTAGTGGGTTCATGTTATCTTAGCAGCTCTTAATTGATATTATTTTCATTCACAACTTTAACTCAATTCTTAAATCCTGGCATTCTGGAAATAGAAAGTAATTCATTAATGGATAATGGATAATGGATAATGGATAATTATGTCTGGTTAAAACCGTGAGGGAATTGAATATAAGGAAATATTATTTTCTTTTTCCCCTTGAAAGGGGAGGCTAATAAAGCTGAATTATTGAATTAATAATTATTAATTATTCGGTAAGTATTTGCTGGGTAATGCTGCACAAACAGCGGTTAACTATCAGCTATCAGTTTTAAATTGGGAAAATGTAATTGAGAGATTTACAAGAATTAGTTAAAATGTAAGTATAAGATAAGGGAATGCTTGCTTCATTTATTAAAAAGCTAAGAGATGACGGTATTTAGCTGAATGCTTAAAAAAGTTATATAGTATTTATCAAATAGATAAGGCATAAAAATTTTAGATTTTACGGAATAGAAAACAGGGACCAGGGAAAAAATAGTATATCTTATTCATGAACCGCTATCTTATAGACATCTGGTGATCATCAAAAATAAAATCAATTATCTCTCAGAAATCATCAATTATTTCCCCCTAATTCCTACTCCATACTCCCTATTCCATCTTTTCCCGATAGATATAATTAACAGATATTAAGAAAATATTTAATATTTAAAATTTAGTCTAGATTTTGATACCTTAAAGAGATTAATATTATTTACTAAACTAATAGTAAAAAGCTATAGATACTTGTAAGTATTACTTAAAAATGAACATTGACCCTCGTGAATCTTTAATCTATGCAGCGACAAATTTTTATCAAAAAGGTTGGATGGTAGGTACTGCTGGAAATCTTTCTGCTCGTCTACCTGATAATAGTTTTTGGATTACTGCTAGTGGCCGCCCAAAAGGAGAATTAAGTCAACAAGATTTTGTGCGAGTAGATATAAATGGTCAAGTATTAGAAAAGCTAAATCCTCATTTTCGCCCTTCGGCTGAAACAAGTATTCATCAAGTTATTTATCAATGTTTTCCAGAAGCTAAAGCTTGTTATCATGTACATTCTATAGAGGCAAATTTAGTCTCTAATTTTACTGAGGGAAATGGTTTGCTTTTACCATCACTAGAAATGTTGAAAGGTTTGGGAATTTGGGAAGAAAATCCTTGGGTAGAAATGCCTTTATTTGGGAATCATTTAGAAGTTAAAAAAATTGCTGATGAAATAAGCGATCGCTTCGGAGATTCTCCACCAAAAATTCCTGCTTTATTAATTCGTAATCATGGTGTAACTGTTTGGGCAAATTCTACTGAATCTGCTTATCATTATATTGAGTTAGTAGAATATATTTTTCGTTATATGATGGCTGCTAGACAAGTTAGTTTTTAAGTCATAAAAATATGATATAGCAATCCTCTAATCGGTGTTCAATAATGGATAATTGATAATTGATAATTGATAATTGATAATTACCTCTGGTTAAAAGGAAGAGGATTGAATAAAAGGAAATTTTTTTTTGTTTCTCCACGGTGAGTGAGAGGCTTTATACCTTTATTATTCGGTAATATTTTAGTAGCAGTCAGGAGTCAGGAGTAAAAAATTTAAAGGTTTTTAACTCAAATTAATTATTATAAAAACTGTCACGACCAATATAGGATTCCTATCTTGAAGAATAATTTATCCTAAATTATTCAGAATTGAAAATGGTTTGGGAAAAATTTACTTGCTGTTGCTATAGCAATCCTAAATGATTTGTGAGAGAAAGCTGTAGGGGTTTGGTCTCCAAACACAGTTACCATAATGTAAATTAGTAAATAGTCAAATTAGTACAACTATGAAAAAATAACTTTTCACTCTATCAAAAAAATTAATCATTCTAATATTAGGAATTATCCTGATTTTTGGTTTACCAATGCAAAAATTATGAGCTGTAGGGGTTGGGGTGCCAAACACAGTTACCAAGGGATTTGGAGACCAAACCCCTACGATAAAATTTTATAACCTCTAAACAGGATTGCTATATTTTTCTTACCTATAACTAAGTATTGTAAATTAGTAAATAGTTAAATCAGTAAAACTATGAAAAAACAACTTTTCACTCTATCAAAAAAATTAATCACCCTAATATTAGGAATTATCCTGATTTTCGGTTTACCAATGCAAAAATCATTAGCAGCATGCCCAGAAAATTTACAGGAATTACAAGAATTATTTGATATTCAACTACAACGATCTTAGACACGGGGAGTTATAGATGCTGCTCATGCTAGAGAAGATGAAATAGATAATACTCTATGGTCAATTACTTCAGATAATCCTGATTTAATATGGCGAGAAGTAGATGGAAAACCCCAGGTATTGATGGTAACTTGGACTGCCTGGAATGGTTATAATGACAAGGTAGGTGAAAAAATGCAGTTAAGTCGAGAAGTCTGGACTACTCCTGTTCCCCAGTTACAAACTTTTGGGTCTGAACTTAACCTGAATGAGGATAATTTAACTCTCAGACTGGAACAATATTTAGGTTTACCTCCTCGCAATGGAAAAACTAAATTTGTACAGATGTGGGTTGAACCTAAAGATTTATTCCGTCCTTGCCCAGATCCAGAAATTAACGATACTAGCTGCGACTTGGAATTTCCTGATAATGTTGAACCTCTACATAAGGAATGGGTAAATGACAAGATACTTACTTCTTATGGTGAAAATGGTTATCCTTGGACGAGGTTAGGCTATACTTATGATTGGGGAAGTATTGCTACAGAAATTGGCGGAAGTGAATTTGTGGTTAGCTCAGGTGCAGAGGTGGAAATTGATTCGGTTATTAATACTGTGGAATATGTTCGGTAAAATTCAGCTTTGAGCTAAATCTAAAACCTGCCCTAGTTTTGTAAAAATTCTGAATGAGCATCTTCGACTAATATCATGTCCGGATGTAATGGTATAAATAAAATATTTGGTGATCGAGAGGATATATTTTAATTTATCCCCAACTCCCCAACTCCCCAACTCCCCAACTCCCCAACTCCCCAACTCCCCAACTCCCCAA
>NZ_JBNHEQ010000121.1:0-3845 GCF_050016015.1 Dapis hubbardiae BLCC-M172 | reverse complement strand
CTCTGAAATAGATAAAGTTTTTGAGAAATGGTATAAGCTCTTAAAGGTATTTAACAATTCTGGTGTTGGGTTTCGCTACTGCTCTACCCAACCTACATTTTTAGGGGTGTCGGTCTAGTAGTGGATTGTCTCAGCTAAAATAGTGGAATATATTTTGGGGAAAAGCTTGAATTTACAAAGGTTTAAGCAATTTTCCTCAAGTATCATTTTAGCTGTGTCGGTCTAGTAGTAGATTGTCTCAGCTAAAATGTTGCAATAGTAGGGGCGAGTTGTAGTTTAAATTAACGAGTTTAACTACCAGATAAAATAAATCTGCCCCAAATATCTAACTACACAAATACTATTGCCTCACCTCTACTAAAAAGCCATAATTATATTGGCAATTATCAGGATTTCCCAAAATGGCAGCAATTAATGGCGTAATGATGCAATATTTCCACTGGTATATTGACCCAAATCTGATCCTGTGGAATGAAGTAAAAAGTAAGGCCCAAGAATTAGCAGATGTAGGCTTTACTGCTATGTGGTTACCACCAGCTTACAAAGGTATTGGGGGGACTTATGATGTGGGATATGGGGTTTACGATATGTATGACCTGGGGGAATTTGACCAAAAAGGTACGGTTAGAACAAAATATGGCGATCGCCAACAATATCTAGATGCTATTCAAGCTCTACACAATGTTGGTATTGATGTCTATGCTGATGGAGTTCTGAATCACCGCATGGGTGCTGATGGAACAGAAATTGTTAAAGCTACTCCTTTTTCTAAGGATGACCGCATTCATCCCAAGGGTGGAATGCGTGATGTTAAAGGTTATACTCATTTTCCGTTTCCTGGTCGGCAAAAAAAGTATTCTGACTTTGAGTGGCATTGGTGGCATTTTGATGCGGTTGATTATGATGACTATAGCAAGGAACAAAATACTATATATCTATTTGAAGGGAAAAGTTTTGATGATTATGTGGCGTTGGAGAAAGGAAATTTTGCTTACCTAATGGGAGCTGATGTTGACTTCCAGAGTAAAGAAGTTCGGGATGAAGTGATACGTTGGGGTAAGTGGTATATAGAAACTACGGGAGTCGATGGTTTCCGTCTAGATGCTATCAAACATATTTCATCTTGGTTTTTTCCTCTGTGGATAGATGTATTAGAACATCATTTTCAGAAGGATTTATTTATGGTGGGGGAATATTGGTACAACGATATTGGTACGTTACACTGGTATATTAATTCGGTTGGTGGCAGAATGTCTGTGTTTGATGTTCCTCTACATTACAACTTTTATTATGCGAGTAAGGCAGGCGGACATTATGATATGCGTTATATTCTCAATGGTACTTTGATGCAGGAACGTCCGGTCAATGCTGTGACTTTTGTGGAAAACCATGACTCTCAACCTTTACAAGCATTGGAGGCTCCTGTTGAACCTTGGTTTAAGCCTTTAGCTTATGCTATTATTTTGTTGCGTCGTGAAGGATATCCTTGTGTTTTTTATGCTGACTATTATGGCGCAGAGTATGAAGATTATGGGAAAGATGGCAACCGTTACAATATTTTCTTACCTTCCCACCGCTGGATAATTGATAAGTTACTTTTTGCCCGGAAATATTATGCTTATGGGGCACAATATGATTATTTCGATCATTACAATACTGTAGGTTGGACTCGTTTGGGTAATGAGGAACATCCCAAAGCAATGGCTGTAATTATGAGTGACAACGTTCCAGGTTACAAATGGATGGAAGTGGGAAAACCAAACGCTAAATTTTATGACCTCACCGAACATATTCAGGAACCTATTTATACTAATGAGTGGGGTTGGGCAGAGTTTCGTTGTAATGGTGGCTCGGTTTCTGTTTGGTTGGAAGAATAAAGTTATAAAGTAGGTTTGCCAGGAGGTGGGTTTAATAGTTGATATTACACGTTAATTCACCCCTGGCTAATTTTTCAATAATTAATAATTAACAATTAATAATTAATAATTATAGCAGGGAACAGGGAACAGGGAACAGGGAACAGTTGGAAAAGTGTTTCCGTGGTCTTTGATTCATCATCAGTCTATGTCCTAATCGCCCTGGCTGTTGCTATAATATAAAATCCGGTTATACAGTAATCGCAAAATTACTTTCTCTTAATACAGATTTTCTAGCGTGGGCGAATTTAAAAATTCATGCTCTAAATCTTTTCTTTCTGCTGACTCCTGACTTCTGAGTTCTAAATCTTTTCTTTCTCCTGACTCCTGTACGGGCGATTTCCTACGGAATGCTCTGCAAACGCGTTTACGAAGTATTCCGTAGGAAATCGCCCCTACGACTCCTGACTCCTAGAGCGATACGATAAGTATTTAACAGGATTCTATATAACAATTAATAATTACCTCTTTGTCAAAAGAATAAGATTGTTTAAAAGGAAAATTTTTTCTTTTTTCCTCCCATATAGGAGACGGTTGAAACCTTAGTTTTTGGGTAAATTTGATATTATTCAGAATACAGTTTTTGCAATTCATCTGTGGAGGCAAGATTGGGAATTTGAGAAACAATAGCCTCTAATAATTTCACATCATTTATTTCTGAAATCTCAAAGAAAATCGCCATACCTTCATCACTAAACTTGAGTTTTAATCCTATTTCAATTGTCAATAATAGTGCCTGTTTAATTTGAGTATCTTTTTGGAAGATTTCAAGATTTTTTTCTACTGCTAATACCAAATTGATAAATCTTCGCTACAAATATTTAGGTTACTGCTTAGGAGTCAGGAGAGGTAGGGGCGATTTCCTACGGAATGCTGCGCAAACGCGAATCGCCCGTACAGGAGTCAGAATGAATAAATTTGAGACTATTTTTTATGTTATAATCGTCTTTTTTGTCAAATAAACATTTACTGTAAAACCTTTTAATAGTTGTTATTATTGGTAACATTCTTTTTTCAAAATGGTATAATTCAGCCCCGGTTTTAATTACATTTCCATCAGCATCACACCACCGCAACCAAGTACCGTTAAGATTTTCAAATACACCATTTCACAGAGTTATATCATGTCTGGTTGAATACTTATGATTAAGATAGTAGGGGAGCGGCGGAGTAGGGGAGTAGGGGAGTAGGGGAGTAGGGAAAATAGAAAGATTTACTGTTGAAGCAAGAGGATAAGTTTTTTCATCACGCTCTTATCCGGACATAATATTAATCCCAAATTCACATGGGCAAACCAAGTATCATTTTTGGGAATATAAGAAATACCCTGAAACTGAGCATAGTCTGTTAATTTACTTCCTAATTCATTGCCGGGAGTAGGAGAAACAATTTCAATTACTATATCTGGTGGTTTGCCAAATTCCCAGAATAAATAAGAACGAACATTTCTTTCCCGCCATTTTTTACTGTCAATAATATTCAAACTTAATAACACATCAGGCACAATTCCTAAATCTCGAATGTGACTGAATAAACTGACATTTGCAGCAACAATAAAAGGAAAATTTATAGGTATTTCAGCACTACTATAAAATACAGTTGTGAGTAGACGTTGTTGTTTTTCATTAATAAAACTATCCAAGGGAGTATCATTTCAGTTATTAGTTATTAGTTATCAGTTATCAGTTATTAGTTATTAGTTATCAGTTATCAGTTATTAGTTATTAGTTATCAGTTATCAGTTATTAGTTATTGGTTATTAGTTATCAGTTATTAGTTATCAGTTATCAGTTATTAGTTATTAGTTATTAGGTATTAGTTATCAGTTATGAGTTATTAGTTATTAGGTATTAGTTATGAGTTATGAGTTATGGGTTATTAGTTATTAGGTATTAGTTATGAGTTATGAGTTATGAGTTATTAGTTATT
>NZ_JBNHEQ010000120.1:0-7924 GCF_050016015.1 Dapis hubbardiae BLCC-M172 | reverse complement strand
TAGCATCCCAGAGGCGGGCGATATTGTCATTACTTGCTGTGGCAATGGTTTTGCCATCGGGGCTAAAGGCTACCGCTCTTACCTCTCCTTGGTGGGGTAGGGTAGCGACTTCTTTGCCGGTGGTAGCATCCCAGAGGCGGGCGATATTGTCATTACTTGCTGTGGCAATGGTTTTGCCGTCAGGGCTAAAGGCTACCGCTCTTACCGAGTCCTGGTGTTTGAGGGTAGCTAATTGTTTGCCGGTGGTAGCATCCCAGAGGCGGGCGGTTTTGTCATTACTTGCTGTGGCAATAGTTTTGTCGTCGGGACTAAAGGCTACTGCTCTTACGTCCCCTTCGTGTTTGAGAGTATAAAGATGATCGGGAAGTTGGGCTAACCCCTTGCGGATAATTTCATTGACTGCATTTTGAGATTTATCTAAAAGCTGACTGTCTAAAAATTTGCTGACAACTTTCCTCCACCAATACTCTTCCCGTTCTTTAAATTCTTGAATTTGAGCTATTGACTGGACTGCCAACAAAACACTTGTATCATAACGGTTATAAATGCTCAAAACCTCTGCTTCAGATGCTCGCCTATAAATATTAGCAACGTTACTTCTATATTCGGCTTTCCTATTCTGAATGAAAGCATAAGCAGATAACCCAACCATTACAAGTGCAACAATTGATGAAAATAGGTTTTGGTTTTGAGCTAATTTTTTAGCTTTTTCCTCTTCAAGTTGTTTTTTGATGCGTTCTTTCTCTTCAACTTCTAAACGAGTTCTCAACTCCTGACTTGCCCTAACAAACTCATAAGCATACCCATCCAACAAACCCATATCCCCATATTTGGTCACATATTCTTCTGCTTTTATTAACTGCCCTTCTCGCCATAACCAATCATCTTTTTTATCATGGTTTTCCCATTCCTTTGCGTCAACTTCTATCTTCCTTACTAAGGGTAAAACTTCTTGATAATCTTCTACCCAATTTCTCAGCTTTTCCCAACTTCTAATTAATTCTTCGTGAATCACATCTAATAATGTTCCTGCCCCTGACTTATCTTTAGTAATTAACCGATTATTTTTGTCTGCTAATTTATTACTTACCTCTAACAACATCTCTAAACTATGTTGTTCATTTGGCAAATTTTCTAAAATTACTCGTCTACGAGTATCTGTTATTTTTCCTGACTTTGTTTGCTGTTCCCCAGGCTGTACTAATTCTAAAAATATCCTCTTTGCTACCGACTTTTCCTCTTTATTCAGACTCTCAAATACTTCGTTTGCTCGTTTCGTTAAAGTACCCTTAATTCCTCCCAACTTTGTATAAGTTGCCAGTGTTAAATATTTACTTTTCTCTTCTCCTTGAGTGGCATATTTCCACAGAACATCCATAGTATATTGCAGCAGAGGTAAACTACCTGGATTCCGCAAAAAGTCTTCTGTAATTTGGGCAACTAATCCGGCTTCTACTTCCATTCCTACTAATTGATCCGGGTTTTTAATTGCTTCTTTTACTTCCTCTTTTTCCAGAGGTGTTACTAATAGTTGACGTTCTTTAATTTTAGTCGCTAACCCTGTATATTTTGAACATTGGTTGAGAAAATCTGCCCGCATTCCTAAGATTAAGCAAAGTTTCTTTTGAATTGCTTCACTTTCTAGAGCTGCCAACAAACAATCAAAAAATTCCTGTCGTTTTTCGTGAGTTTCACACAGAGTAAAAGATTCTTCAAATTGGTCAATTAAGATGACAACTCTTTCTGTTTCTGCTTGCTCAATAAACTGGATTAATTTTTCTGTTAAATTCTCTGGTTTTTCTGCTTCTAGATTAATTGCCTTTTGCAGATTTTCTAGAGGTGTTCCAGTAGGAGTAAAAGGCTTAATATATTGCCATCTATCACTTCCCGAAATTTTCTGCCCCCGCTTCAATTGATATAATAAACCTGCTCTTAATAAGGAAGATTTTCCACTGCCTGATGCTCCTAATACTGCCAGAAAATTATTAGTTCTTACTCGGTCTATTAATTCATCTGTTAATCTAGTTCTGCCATGAAAAAATACTGCATCTTCTTCTTTGTCTGTAAAATAAGATAAAGCACGATAAGGAGGTGTATTTTTCCAACGTTCATCTATAGGTTGAGTCGGTGTATTAGTAGTTAGAATAATTGCATTTCCTGAATTATGAAATACAGGAGCTTGAGAAGCATCACGCATATTCTTTTGGATAGAATCTGCCAAAATATAGTTAGTTATCCAACCATCAAGAGAATTTTCTGGATTTAAACCTTTGAGTAATCTAGCTGTAAAAGCACCATGTTCTCCATTTACTTCTATACTTGTTTCAAAGGAACGAGAAGCAGTAATAAAACAGCGACTTATTTCTTTTCCACTACCCGGATCTGCCTTTTCAAAGTTTAATAATTCTCCACTAAAACAACAGTCTAACCAAACTATTTGTTTTTTCACCGGACTATTTTGTAATAGTTCTTTGAACCAATTTAATGATATGCCATAAATATTCCTTTTTGTTTGCACATCACTGGTAATTAAAAAGCCTTCTCGAACACCCCCTTCTGTTGTGACATAACCATGTCCGGCAAAGAAGAATAAAGCCACATCAGGAATTTCACTTTTCGAGGTAGGATTAAATAAATTACTAATCCGTGGTTGAAGGTCTTTACTTTTTACTTTGCCATTAGAAATAAATCTTTCTCTACCTTTTTCGTCATAATCTTTAGGCAAACGTTGCACATGAAATTTGCCATACTTTTCTAACATTTCCGCAATAGCTTCAGCATCATTAACAGGAGCTTTGAGATTTAAATTTCTCTCATATATATGGTTGTTAATTCCTACAACCAATGCTTCTCTACGCATAGTTAAAACTACTTACTAATAATAATCTTCTTTTATATTGTATCAGGACTTACGCAAGGAAACTAAATCCAGTGAGGGCGAATGGCATTCGCCCCTACATATCGCATTTTTAAGGTAAATTTGCGTAATTCCTCTGTATTTTATATTGTCACTTTGGGTTATAATATTTTCTAGTTATTCCACAAACTTAGATTTAATACCTATGGGGATTCAAAATGTTATAATTCAGAAGTCATAAATTGTTTTTGCAATGGGATTTTGAGCAACCCTCCCAAAAACATTTCGCCTTTAAAAGCGGGTTTTAAGACTGAATTATTTTGATAATTGATCGAGTCGAAATTCAAAACCTTAGCTTGACTAGAGAAAAAATAGCAGATAGAAGGATACTGAAGATGGATAATTCAATGGACAAAGAAAAATTATTATTATCTCTGGTATATGCAATCCAAGAGTTAGAAACTCCTTTAAGTTCAGAGGAAAAAGAACAACTCCAAGATGTTTCCGAACAATTAGCTGATGACCCCACAGCTTGGGAAATCTATACTAAACCTCTGGTAGAGGAAATAATTAGTAATAACTCATCTCTGAATAAAATCTTTCAAGATGTTCAGTCAAAACTAGAAAAAATTGACAAAATTCCTCAAGATGTTCTCCCTACTGCTGAAGAGTTAGCAACAGTTACTCCGACAAAAAATCAACCCCAGGAACGCCCTATTCCCAGGATTAATTCTGCCGATTTAAAAAGTAATGAAATTACTAAGATGTGTATCCAGGTTATCTCATCGCCAGAGCTATCAGAAACAGTTAAAAAAGTTAGTAAGTTGGATAAATTATTGAATTTATAAATTAAAAAAATTGAGATACTAAATTAGGAATTACACAAATAAACCAAGAAACCGGGTTTGTATTAAATACTCTAATACAGTAATATTAACTGCCAATAAACCCGGTTTCAAATAAACTAAGAAACCGGGTTTATATTAAATACTCTAATACAGTAATATTAACTGCCAATAAACCCGGTTTCAAATAAACTAAGAAACCGGGTTTATATTAAATACTCTAATACAGTAATATTAACTGCCAATAAACCCGGTTTCTAATAACACTTTCATTGCAAGTACAATTGAAATTCAAACTTTATCTTAGATAGAAAACTAACAACTGAAATGACTTATATTATTAATCCCACAATTGACTTATTTCTCTATGACCTCAGAAACAGTCTCGGTGATGATGAAAAAGACATAAAACAAAAACGCCAATATTTTCATCAAAAATTCCATCCAACTGTTCAGCAACAGTTAAAACAAGACGGACAAGACAACAACCAAAATATAGAAACAGAATATATTCATCTCCTCAAATCTACTTATGCTCCCTTAGATCCTAATAGTTCTGGAGAAGATGGTTATTACTATCCAGTAAGATTAGGAGATAGTTATGGATTATTATTAGAAGTTGCTACACTCGACAAAAAAACACCAGAATATTTTGGCGAATTAAAAGCCCAAATTAAACAAAAATTAGGAGAAAATACTGCCACATTAGGTCAGACCTGGATGCTATCCACTTACATACCTAATTTCTCAGAAACAAGCCCAGAAGAAATAGAAAAAATTGCTCAAAAATGTTACAAAGCAATTTTTCCTGACGAACAAGAAATAAAATTTGATGGCAGAGGTGAATTTATTGGAGCAACAATTTTTGAATATTCTGGCAATAATAGCTTAAAACAACAAACTGTAAAATTCACAGATGAAGAAATTACTACTGTTGTGCAAAATCAACATATTATTATTACTATTTATCCAGACGAAGAAACATTCTACAAATTAGGTGACTTTTATGCAGACTGGATGCGGTTATTTTATTATCATCATAAGGTTGTTTGGGCTTATGGTCAAACTCGGGTTTTAAGCAATCAAATTAAAAAGAAATTTAGTAAAATTCAGACAAGAATTGAATCTATAGAAACAAATATTACTCAAGGAAAGAGACAAGTTAATAAGTTGGAAGAAATTAGTAATATTCTCACTGAATTCCAAATTACCATTAATCGATATACTAATGATCTAAGCAATTTACAATTTCAAAAAAACACAATAGAAATAAATTTAAGTAATTACGATAAAAGAATACAAACTATCCAGAAAAAAGCTATATAAACAATTACTACAAATCAAACAGAAATGGTATTTTTTGAAGATTTTAGTCAATTTGTCAACGAAAAATATTTTTACAGATCGACAGAGATTTACAAAATTTTGAGGATGGGTTAGAATTATTAGAAGGTAATATTAATACTATTAATAGCCAAGTAGAAATAGAAAAAGCTAAGAGCGATCGCTACTTTAAAGAATTAATTGTTGTGATAGGTACAGCATTCGGTTTTGTTGGTTATATTGGTGGTGAAGCCCAACAACAATGTCAATTAATTCTCCATTCTTCGATTTGTCAAAATACATTTATCTTCAAAATAACAATATTTTTGATTGCTGCTATATCAGTTTGGTTTTTCAGAAAATATATATATAAGGAATCGTAAATTAGTTTGACTTCTCCTCTGTTAAAAAAGTCAGAAGTTAGAAGTAAGAAGTTGTTTTTGTCATGGATTTTGAGTCAGTTTAAGCAACTCGTGAAAACCTCTCCCCCGACCCCTCTCCTGCTCCGAGAGGAGAGAAATATTCATCCCCTTCCCTTGTAGGGAAGGAGCAGGGGGGTTAGGTTTTTTTAGTGCAATAAGCGTAGGTTGGGTTGACGTAGGAAACCTAACAAAAATCTTTAGATACACCTTATGTTTTATGAATTTTAATCAATCAAAAATTCCAATTCTTGATTTATTTCTGCTGATAAATTATTCAATAACTGTAGTTTATTTCTTAACTTTATCGCCTCTGGTGACTGCTGAGTGACAGGAATTTTAATAACTTTTTCCGCTATTGCTTCATATTCCTCAACTGCTTTTAAAGTTACAGTGCTAAAACGACTTAAATAATCTCTAGCTGCATTAGCATAAGCTTGTTTCACTTGCTCTTTATAACTTGCTAAATTTTGCGATTTATTCTGTTTATTATCGCTCAAAAGATAGGTTGCACCACCAACAACTGCAGCACCCATCGGACCTCCTAATAACCAACCTATTCCAGAGGCGATCGCTATATTTCTTAGACCTCCTGATTTTTTGGTTTCTGATGGGGGTGGAGGTGGCAAAAAAACTTTTGGAGCTTCAGGAAATGTAATTATTAATTCCTCTGTTTCTCCTAATTTAAAAAACTCACAAGCTTTATCTACCCACTCAGTAATTTCTTGTTTGTATTTCAGCGCTTCTGGTCGAAATTTTTCAGACTCCCAAATATTAAAAGTTCTCTGTTCCAAAACTATAGCTAATTCAAATTGATACCTTGCCAAAAGCTTAGTTAAATATAGCCAACTCTGAAAATTTGAACTACTCTTTTGGAAACCTTCTTTAATTAACTTTTCTGCCTTTTTTTGAATCTCAAACTTTTCACTTTTCCGCTCTTGAATAGCAATTAACTCTTTAGTTACCTCCCTAGCATTAGCCTTCATTACTTCACATAACTGAGAAGCGATCGCCCGGACTCTAGATAACTGAATATTCGTCTTTTCTCCACAAGCTTCAACAATACTTTGTAAAGCAGATTCAAAAGTAGCTAAACCCGTAGTTTGTGCCACAGAAACATCACCTTTTAAGCGTCCCCGCAAAGCAGGTAAAGCATCAACCCGATACAAATTACTAATATTATTCGGCAGTTCGGAGCGAAAACTTTCTGCCACAAACCGCATTCTATTAGAAACCTCTTTTTGTTCCTCTGGCGTGAGTAAATTCATAAAATTAACCACAAAAACCACAGTCTTAATACCCCGTTTATCTAACCAATCTCTGAGATTTTCTCGCTCACCTAAAGTCATCAAATTTCTAGCATCTAAAACCTGCACCACTAAATCGGCAGTTAATAATTTTTCCTGCACCAAAATATTCTGAGCTTCCCTATCATTAGTTCCTGGTAAATCTAAAAATTCCACCCCTCTTTTGAGAAAAGAATGAGGGCAATAAACTTCTACTGAAGTTACATCATCTCGCATTTTGCGGTTATCATCTAGCACAGCATATTCTTTAAGAATATCTGTACCATTGGCATTAATGATACTTCCATCTTTTAACTGAATTCTTGTTTGTAACTCTTTGCCATATTTCACATAAATTGCAGCTCCAGTGGTGGGAATTAAATCTATAGGTAATGTCTGTTGTCCTAACAAAGCATTTAGGAGGGTAGATTTACCATAATTAAACGGAGCAAAAACAGCAATTTTAAAAGCAGGGTTTGCCAGATATTCACAGAGAGAAATTACATCTTTTCTTAATTGAGAATCTGGCTCAAATTCTAAAATTCCTAGAGCGGAATTAAAATAATTTGTTAGGTTTTGGTAATGTTCTTTTGGTTGCATTTTAATTTAGTTATCAGTTAAAGGAAGAAGGAAGAAGGAAGAAGAAGAAAGGAAGAAGAATAAGAAAGGAAGAAGAAGAAGGAAATTTCATTAGTCTATAGATCGATACTTTATAAGTTTTGGTGTGATATTAACCGCATTAGGCGTTGGGTTTCCCAATTCCATTTTTGGTTGGGTTTGGAGACCAAACCCCTACAATCAAACTTGACAACCTATTGAAAATTGCTTGGGTTTTCCAATTCCATTTTTGGTTGGGTTTGGAGACCAAACCCCTACCATAAAATTTGACAACCTATTGAAAATTGCTATAGATATAGCCATCTTCAACAATTAACAATTAATAATTACCTCTTCTGTATAGAATGATTGGTTAAAAGGAATTTTTTTCTCCATGAATGGAGAGGCTTTATACCTTAATGTTTCGGTAAATGATTTGTGAAAAAAGCCCTAAAGGTTGGGTTTCCCAATTCGATTTTTGGTTGGGTTTGGAGACCAAACCCCTACAATCAAACTTGACAACATAAGTGCGAATTCTATAGTAAGAGATTGAATGTATCAGGAAATATAAAAAGGAGATAGGGAACACTTAACTGG
>NZ_JBNHEQ010000119.1:0-6938 GCF_050016015.1 Dapis hubbardiae BLCC-M172 | reverse complement strand
TTTGGAGGTTAATATGATTATGTTTGGGCATTTAATATAAACCCGGTTTCTGCGCTTTTTGTAATTATTGGGTTATAAGAAATCGGGTTTGTTGGAGGTTAATATGATTATGTTTGGGCATTTAATATAAACCGGGTTTCTGCGCCTTTTGTATATTAACCACAAGCCCAAGCAAATGCTACTATATTTTTATGATCTTTGCATTGAGTAATATAACCACAACCAGCATCCCCAAACATAAAAGGTAAATTATCCTCAGAATCAACCTGAAAAACTAATCTCATTGTTTCACCACAAATCGGACAATTAGGATATTCTATTCCCTGAATCCATAAAGGCCAGCCAGCTAATTTATCTCCTTCAATTGGGAAATTATCTTCATATAATTCATCATTTAATTCTATACCAAATTCTGATGCTTCTTCAGAGTTAGGATAATCTTCTAATTGTTGCCAATCAACGATTAATTTAGGTGGAAAAAAATCTTGAGTTTTGGGAATTTCTACATCTTGTGCTTCTCCTTCTGGCTGAATAATTCTGAGAAAATGAACATCTGAAAATGCCTCCCATCCTTCATAATCTACATCACATAAAGTATCTATATTGGTACAATAAAACATTTGTAAAATACCACTACCAAATTCATTTTGTAATGCTTCTGGTAATTGATTTAGGTTTAGCTGAAGAAAGAATTGTAAAGGTTCCTGACAGCAAGGACATTTCGGCCATTTTTCATGTTTTCCCAACCAAGGTTTACCAGCAAATTTAGAAGCAGTTAAAGCACCATCACCGTCAGTAGTTATAGGTTTCCAAGCTGTACGTTTATAGGGTTGAATTTCTGGAGGAATATTAGTCATTTCAGTTATCAGTTTTGCAGTGCAGGGATCTTGGCAGCCAGTAATGTACCTGAGTGAGATAAAATTCTTTATTAATTATAATAAATGCTATAATTATTGAGTGTTCAATGGTCTATCATAAAAAATTCCAATGAAATGCTACTTGATTTTTATGATGTTTGCATTGAGTAATATAACCACAACCAGCATCCCCAAACATAAAAGGTAAATTATCCTCAGAATCAACCTGAAAAACTAATCTCATTGTTTCACCACAAATCGGACAATTAGGATATTCTATTCCCTGAATCCATAAAGGCCAGCCAGCTAATTTATCTCCTTCAATTGGGAAATTATCTTCATATAATTCATCATTTAATTCTATACCAAATTCTGATGCTTCTTCAGAGTTAGGATAATCTTCTAATTGTTGCCAATCAACGATTAATTTAGGTGGAAAAAAATCTTGAGTTTTGGGAATTTCTACATCTTGTGCTTCTCCTTCTGGCTGAATAATTCTGAGAAAATGAACATCTGAAAATGCCTCCCATCCTTCATAATCTACATCACATAAAGTATCTATATTGGTACAATAAAACATTTGTAAAATACCACTACCAAATTCATTTTGTAATGCTTCTGGTAATTGATTTAGGTTTAGCTGAACAAATAAATCTAAAGGATTCTGACAAATGCGACATTTCGGCCATTGTTCATCCTTTGCTAGCCATGGTTTACCAGCAAATTTAGAAGCAGTTAAAGCACCATCACCGTCAGTAGTTATGGGTTTCCAAGCTTGACGTTTATAGGATTGAATTTCTGGAGGAATATTAGTCATCGTATTTTATAAAAGAAAGAAATTGATTAGACAACAAAAATTCAATAGATAGCTGAACTGAAAATAAAATAAATGATAATATAGCAAAAAAACTGTAGGGGTTTGGTTTCCAAATCCCATTTACGCTTGGGTTTGGAGACCAAACCCCTACGATAAAATATTACAACATAAATGATGTAAGGGCGAATGGCTATTCGCCCCTACTGACTTCTGACTTCAACCTTCCCTGACTGAAAAACTCTACCAATAACTTCCTCAATAGGAGGGTCAGTCACCGTCAAATCTTGTACTTCTAATTCTGCCAATATTCGCGCTACAGTCTCAGTTAATTTTTCGCGACGCACCAACAAACGTACTGCCTGACCTTCCAATGTTTCCACCTCCCCATAATTAGATAAAAGTTGCCGAAAATTATCTACATCTGGAGGAACAGCATTAGCTAATTCTATCTGCACCTCTCGATAAGGAGCAAAGCGATCGAGTAAACCATCTAAACTGCCATCATAAATTAATTCACCTTGATATATTAACAACACCCGCTTACACAAAGCAGTAATATCTGCCATATAATGACTCGTTAACAACACAGTTGCTTGATAACGTTGATTATATTCCCGCAAAAATTCCCGCACTGCTGCTTGAGCGTTGACATCTAAACCTAAAGTTGGTTCATCCAAAAACAAAACTTGCGGTCGATGCAATAACGCAGCCATCAACTCCGCTTTCATCCGTTCCCCCAGAGATAATTTTCTGACTGGTTGCTTCAACTTCCCTTCTAGCGACAACATCTCTGTTAACTCCATCAACCGTCTGTGATACTCTTTGTCAGAAACATCATAAACAGCAGCATTAATTTTCAGGGAGTCTAACACAGGTAAATCCCATATTAACTGTTGTTTTTGCCCCATGACTAAAGTAATTTGCTGTAAAAATTCTCTCTTGCGGTCAAAGGGTATATTATCTGCAACCTTAATTACTCCATTAGACGGATGAATTAAACCTGTCAGCATTTTCAGAGTAGTAGTTTTACCAGCACCGTTAGGTCCAAGAAATCCTACTATTTCCCCTGGATCTATTTGAAAAGAAATATTTTCAACTGCTTTGACATATTGGTATTGGCGACGGATAAAATGACGCAATGTTCCTTTAATTCCAGGTTCTTTTATAGCTACTGGATAGACTTTGCTTAAATTTTTAGTGAGTATAATAGACATGAGTTTGACATACTCCCGACGTTACGCGCTCCGCGACAACGCGGGATTCTTCAGCCTGGGAAACCCTGACCACTGTTTTAACAGAGGTGATGTCCTCCCCCTGTGTTTGCAGATTAGATTATAATAAAATACTTCCTGCTTGTCAAGGGGAGCAGAGGGTTTAGCTTATGGAGGTATCCGACTGTTGACCCTGGCTTTCCTATGGGACGCTCCTTTTCAAGAGAGCGCGGGACTTCCCGCCAGGGAAGTTAAATATTGTTAGTTATATCAAATCCGCTTGCTTTAGATAGTAAGGGGGGGGTCATCAGTATTGGCAAAAACTCCAAGTTTGGTAGGGGTTTGTTCACCAAACCTCTACGGTATTGAATTTTACTGATACTACTGGATTTGATATTACACCTCAAATTCCATAGAAATGGATAGACAAAAAAACTTAGCATATTAGGAGACTTATGAATTATGGTACTTACCCCAGATTTTTCAGAACCCCTTGCTCGTTTATTAGGAACAGATGGTGATGATAATGAGACTATTACGGTACAACAAGCTAATGATTTTCCTGGAGGAATATTAGCTCTTAGTGGCGATGATACCATGAATGGTTCATCTGGGAATGACTTAATATTTGGAGGTAGAGGAGAAGACGATCTGTTAGGGAATGATGGTAATGATAGTTTGTTTGGTGAGAGAGATACAGATTTTCTTGATGGTGGTTTAGGTGATGATATATTGCGTGGGGGTAAAGATACCGATCTATTAGTTGGTGGTGAGGGTAATGATACTCTTATTGGTGATGCTGGTGTTGGTATTTATCGGGGTGGTTTGGGAAGTGATGTATATGTTTTCAGAACTGACTTAGCAGGAATAGAAGAAGATTTAAGTGCTATTAGTTCTATATTTCCACTAATTCCTAATAGTGTTGAATTACCTAATGCAATTATTACTGATTTTGACTCTGCTGAAGATATTATTGGATTAACAGGAGGGTTGACAAAAGCTGATTTAATCTTTGAAGATTTTAATAGTTTTGATGAGTTTGGTATTAATGCAAATCTAATTTTACCATTCTTAGATGATGAACTTGACCTGTTAGCTAAGGGAGGTATTTCAGTGCAGGATTTAGACCCGAATAATGATGGTATTTTAGAAGGTACTGCTATGAGAATTGCTGGCACAAACCAATTATTAGGATATGTGTTGAACACAGCATCTTCAGAAATTGCTGCCTTGCCAGAATCACAGTTTATTAGTGTTAATTTTTAAGAGATTAATAGGGTGTATTTATGCACCCTGAATCTATGTATTTATATTGATAAGTTGACCGATAAGACTAGCCTTTGTGCTGGAGGCGATCGCTCTAATAATTCGGTTACTTAAAAAGCGTTTTGGTGAAGTTTCAGAAAATCTTAAAAATCAGTTGTCAGATTTTTCTTTAGCAGAGTTGGAAAATTTGAGCGAGGATATTTTTGATTTTACTACTTTCGAGGATTTATCAAATTGCTTGACAAAGAAGCAAGGTTGAAAATTAATAATTAATAATTAGGGGTAAGCATTCAGCCGTCAGCCGTCAGCTATCAGCTATTGGTTTTAGTTGACAAGAAAAGCTTTATTAATTGTCTTACTACAAAAGCTGTTTCTCTTGCTCTTAAGGTCTATTTTAATTGAAAAACTGTCCTTAAAGAGAGCTGATGGCTGACAGCTAATAGCTGTTTGCGCAGCATTCCGCAGGAAATGCTTACAATTAGGGTTGGCTGAAAAAGTCTTTTTTCGGCAGTAGGTGAGTAGGGGAGTAATTTTTTTTGCCCAACTATGTATGCGCCAAAAATGCACTCCTTTTTGAACAACAAGAGCTGAAAACCAAGGTATTTCAGACCTAAAAAGCCTAAAACCTTTATCGGTAAATGCTTTGATATTTAATCAGCAAGCCTTAATTAATAATTGCCTCTCCTATAATAGAAGGATTGACTAAAATAATTTTTGTCTTTTTTCTCCATGAATGAAGAGGTTTTATACCTAAATTTTTCGGTAATTATCCTAACTCCTAAGTTCTCAACCCTACCTTTATGACTCTTTGATTTTCTTATCTAAGAATTCATTAATATCATTTACATATTCATGATATTCTGGCATTTTAGTAAATTTTTTAAGTAATACTTGATGTGTTTTTTTCAGTTGCTCATCATACTCATATTTTCCAATCCAGACCTCTTTAGTGCCATTTTCTAAGATACCGATAACAACATGATTTTTTTGAGTTCTCATAGTTAAATATTTTGCCATTATAAGAGCATCTATTTCTTCATCTATATGATAGGTATCTGCCTTTGAATAACGCAATCCTTTTTCACTAAATCCGTTAAATCCTTCTATTCCCTTTAGGAAATAGGTAATGTCATCATCCCAAATATTATTCGTATCAAAGCTGTCAAGATTACCAACTTTTAAGATACAGTAAAAAGGCTCCATTTCTGAAATTCATGAATCTTGGAAACCTTCTTTTAGTTCTGTTGATACATCTTCATTATTAGATTTACAATATTCATCAAATGTTGGTATTTTCCAAAATTTATCAAATATTTTCTCTTCTAATTTTTGACAATTTTCATCATAATTAAAACTAATAGCAGGTAGATTTTTAGCTCTATCCATTCTATTTATATCATCAATTTTAATTACAGCATGACACTCCTTAGTATTAAGAGTTAAATATTCAGCTAAATTCAATGCTTTATGGTGTTCAAATTTACCTGCATTAGAAATAAAATCAGACCAGGATATAGAATTGCTTTCTACAAATCTAGATAAGAATTTTATGTGCTGATAAAATGGTTTTACATCAATAAAAAATGGTTTGATTTGCAGGCTAATATATAATGCCATCTCATCAAAAGATAGCTTGATTTGCAGAGGAATTATTTCCCAATCTTTCGGTAAACTAATAAGTACAAATTATTCTTTTGTAGCTGGCAATTCTGAAAAAAATTTACCTGACTTACTTTTCTTTTTCTTAGAACCAGAATTAGATACAGCAAAACCTTTAGGCATTATTTTATTCTCCTTAATTTATCTATTATTCAAGATTTTATCATATATATACATACAGCACTTTCCTATTTATTGATAACTGAATTGACCTTAAATATAGAAATGGTGAGTTACATTTCATTTTTCCTGACGGAATGCTCCGCAAACATGTCCCGCAGGGAAACGCACCCTACTGGACTGACTTTAAAGATACAGTAAAAGGCTCCACTTATGAATCTTGGAAACCTTCTTTGAGTTCTGTTGATACATCTTCAATATGAGATTTAAAATATTCATCAAATGTTGGCATTTTTCCAAATTTATCCAATATTTCTTTTTCTAATATTTTATAACTTTCATCGTAAGTCAAACTAATAGCAGGTAGATATTTAGCTGTATTTATTTTATTTATCTCACCAATTTTTATTACAGCATGAGACTTTTGAGTTTTAATTGTTAAATATTTAGCTAAAAGCAATGTTTTAAATTGATCGTCAAATTTATCTGCATCAGAAATAAAATTTGACCAGGATATAGAATTTGTTTCAACAAATTTAGAAAGGAATTTTACTTCCCGATAAAATGGTTTGACATCAATAAAATATGGTTTAATCTTAACCATGCTATATAATGCAATTTCATCAAAAGATATGTCTATTTCCAGAGGAACTATTTCCAAATTTGTCGGCAAATTAATAATCACAAAGAGTTCTTTGACTGCTGGTAATTCTGAAAAAAATTTACCTGACTTACTTTTCTTTTTCTTAGAACCAGAATTAGATACACCAAAACCTTTAGACATTATTTTATTCTCCTTAATATATCTATTATTTAAAATTTTATTATATACAACAGTTTCCTATTTACTGATAACTGATAACTGAATTGATAGGACTTACGCAGAGACGCTATATATAGCGCTCAAAACTATTACGGAATAGTTTTTTGACTCTATACATAGTACCTTTGCGGGTAGTCCTGCATGGTAATGGTGAGGATATATATTTTTTAATTTCTCCCCATCTC
>NZ_JBNHEQ010000118.1:0-8193 GCF_050016015.1 Dapis hubbardiae BLCC-M172 | reverse complement strand
TGAAACTTCCTCATAGCAATAAAGCTTTGTCTGAATCTAAAGTTAAATGACTATAAATATTTGATGGGCTAGAGCTTTACTACAAACAAAAACTTTTTGACTGCTCATTTCTAATAATACAAATAAAATTACTATAGCGCTACGCATCAAGGTTAGGAAATTTCTAAATCCTGTTAGCGGAGCTTTTCCCTATACGAAAAACCCTTTATTAGTCTACTATTCCCTATTCCCTATTCCCTATTCCCTATTCCCTAGCGCGTAGCGCTATACAAAATTATTTGGATGAAACATTTATAGGCATCTCAATTATAAATGTTGAACTTTTATCAATTTGAGAATTACAAGTTAGTTTTCCGTGATGCTGCTCTACTATTATTTGATAACTAACTGATAATCCTAATCCCGTACCTTGACCTACTTTTTTGGTAGTAAAAAATGGCTCGAATATTCGTTCTATGATAGACTCATCTATCCCTGCTCCATTATCAACAATTTTAATTAATATTTTCTCATTAGGTATTAGTTCTGTGATAATCCAAATTGTCGGTAAATGTTGCTCATAATTTATTTGCTGTTCAACTTTTTTTTGTCTCTTTGCCTCTAAAAAATCAATAGCATTATTCAATATATTAAAGAAAACTTGATTCAGTTGATGAGGATAACATTTAATTTTCGGAATTTGACCATATTCTTTGATGATGTGAACTGGTAATAAATTATCTGTTTCTTCTAGTCTAGAATTTAACAAAGCTAAAGTGCTTTCAATTCCTTGATGAATATCAACTAATTTATATTCTGCCTGATTAATTCTAGAAAAATTGCCAAGAGAATCGACTATTTTCTGAATCCTTTCTGCTCCTTTTTTCATAGAAAATATGAGCTGAGGTAAATCATCACTTAAAAAATCTAGGTCTATCTCTTCAATATTGTTCTGAATTTTTTCATTAGGTGATGGGTATTCCTCCTGATAAAGTTTAACTAAATCTAGTAAGTCTTCGAGATAACTATTTGCATGGTCAAGATTATTTTTAATAAAATTGATGGAATTATTAACTTCATGGGCAACACCTGCGGCTAATTGTCCTAAGCCAGCCATTTTTGCATTTTGAATCATTTGAACTTGAGCTTGTTTTAATTCCTCTAAAGCTTGTTCTAGATTTTCTGATTTTTGGGTTAATAAAGCTTCTGAAGTTAATAGCCTTTGGTTTTTTTTCTCAAGCATCAAATTTTGCTTGAGAATTAGCTTTTTACTATAATTAATCTGAAGTTGATTCTGGATTATGATTAAAACTTCTTCCAGATAAAATGGCTTAATAATATAGTCTAATCCTCCTACAGAAAAAGCTTTTACTTTATTGAAAACTTCATCAAGAGCGCTTAAAAAAATTACTGGTATATTCTCATTTTTTAGGTTGGCTTTAAGTTGCTCACAAACCTCATAGCCATCTATTTCTGGCATATTAATGTCTAATAAAATCAAATCAGGTAGTTGAGCATTAATAGCTTTTAATGCTAGTTTTCCATTAGTTACAGCCCGAACTTTGTGTCCTGCATTTTTCAATATCTGGGATAAAAGCTTGAGATTTTCTGGAATATCATCAACAATCAGAATATTTCCGGTAATCTTATGCTTATAGTTATTCATAATTAGATATTTCCGAAATTGAAGTAGGGCAGTGGGAGAGTAGGGGAGTGGGGGAGTAGGGAAGTGGGGGAGTAGGGGAGTAGGGGAGTGGGGGAGTAATAAAAACAAGAATAATTAGAGTTTGCTGATTAAATATCAAATCCTTTGCAAGTAAAACTTTCAGCACGAGCATGGGAATTGCTATAAAAGGTTTATTGATTTTCCGAAGATGTCTATTAAATTTGATTGTTTTCTTGCTCAATAATTTTTTCAGTTAAGTCAGTAATATTTTCAAATTGAAATTCATTGACATAATCTATTAGTGTTTGGGATAAATCAGAATTTGATTCGGGAATTTCTTCTGCTAAGGTAATAATTAAATCTGTATCTCCTATCATAGCTGCTGTATGCAAATCTCTCACCCATGTCATGGGCATTACTAACAACATTTCTGGAGTTAAATAACTTTTTTGTAACGAATTTTCTGGTATATCAATTTGCGCATTTTTTTCTGGTTCCACATTTTCATAAGTGTAGCTTACCCCTAAATTTTCAGCAATTTTTTCCAATATAATTCTCTGGGAAAATGGCTTCAGAATCAAATCATCGCCACCTGTAGATAAAATTTTATTAGGCTCATCTGCAAAAGTTTTAGTTGTTAGAGCCAAAATTATTGGTGTCTGAGTATTGCTATCTCTTTTAATAGATTCGATTGCTTCCTTTCCTGATTTATCTAATATCTCTAAATCTATCAAAATTAGGTGAGGTTGCCAATTTTTGCAAATATCAGTTATTTGATTAATCTCGGTAACTTCCTGCACAATAAAACCTATTTTACTTAACATTTCAAGTAATAAAATACTGTCAACTTCTTGTGTTTCCACAACTAAAATCCGATATTCTGGTTGATGGGGTGCTAAACCTATAATTTTATCAGTATTTGCAGTTTCAGTTTCTGGTAATTCTGCCTCCTCTATCTCAATATCAAATGTAAATTTTGTTCCTACACCAACTGTACTACTAACAGAAATATTCCCTCCCATCAGTTGTACAAATTTATGGCTAATAGTTAAACCTAATCCACTTCCCTGTTGAGATTTACGACCTGTTTCTGTTTGCTCAAAAGCTTTAAATAATTGATCTATTTCTTCTGGAGCAATACCATAACCTGTATCACTCACTTCAAATTGTAAATGGTTTTTCTCCTGTTTTCTGCTAACTCTTAATGTTACTTCCCCTATTTCAGTGAATTTTATGGCATTTTCCAACAAATTAATTAAAATTTGGCGCAATTTTTCCTCATCAGTTTCTATATATTGGGGCACATTAACATCACATTTACATTGTAGGTACAAATTTTTATCAAATGCTTTTAAACTAAACATTTGTTCAATACTTTTTACCAAAGTAAATAGGTCAAAACTGGCGATATTTAATTTGGTTTTACCAGCATCTATTCTAGAAATTTCTAAAATACTATTAATTAATTTCAGTAAATGCTCCCCTGCTTGATTAATAATCTCAACAAATTCTTGGTTTTTGGTAGATAAAGATGAGTCGAGATTCATTAGTTGGGTAAAACCAATAATTGCATTTAAAGGAGTACGCAATTCGTGATTCATAGAAGCAATAAAGTGACTTTTAGTTAGATTAGCTGCATCTGCTTTTATTAATGCTTTTTCTAACATTAATGACTTTTGTTCAGTTTCGGCTAATAATTCTGCTTGCTTGAGAGCTACTCCTAACTGACTGCCAATTTGAATGACAATATTAATTTCTTGATTTTCCCATTTACGAGGAGTAGAATTTTGATAACAAGCTAATAATCCCCATAGTTTATTATTAGAAATAATCGGAACATTGATATATGCTTTGGCTTGAAAACTCTCTAATAATTGAATATAACAATCAGTAAATCCAGCTTCGTAAATATTTTCAACTACTCGATACTTTGCACCCTGACTATAAATACCACCTTTTTCTTCTTGTAGGTAAGTATCATCAATTACGTTGGGATTAGATAAATCTTTGTAACAGTTTTCAGTTCCCATAGCGTTTTGTTTGAGACTGGGGTCATTTTCTTGTTCCTCTACTAAAATTTTCCAACCACTTTCGACTGACTCTGCTACCATTTGTCCGCTCCAGTCAGGATTAAATTGATAGATAACTACTCGCTCACAATAAATTGTTTGTCGTAATTCTTGGGTTGTGGTTTGAAATATAGTGGGAATATCTAGACTCTGACGTATTTTTTGAATGACTAGAGAGATGACTTTTTCCCGTTTAGCACTTGCTTGTAATGACGATATAGTTTCTTGGCGCTTTTCTATTTCTTGTTGTAAATTATTCCAAGCTGTTGATAACTCAGAAGTCTGGTTTTGTACTTCTGTTTCTAACTTTTGATTAGTTTGTTCCAGTATTACTTCTGCTTCTTTCCGTTGAGCTACTTCTGTTTCTAATTGTTGGTTAATTGCTTCTAGTTGCGGGGTAGTTTTTAGAGATAAAAATTTAGGTAATAGCTTTATGACTCGCCAAGTTGTGTAGCAAGCAACTATAGCAGTTATAGATTTCTGAATCCCAATTAGCCAATGAAAAGGAGATGGATACCATATACTCAATACTTCCATCAAATGACCTATGCCAGACAATATCATTAGAGTGCATAATAAACCAAATACTCCTGAAAGTATTACATATTTCCGTTTTCGGACAAAGTAAATTAAGATTGCTGGAATTGAAAAATAGGCGATCGCTATGAATAAATTTGACAACAAATGTAACTGTATTAGTTCAGGTTGCCACTGATGGTTATTTCCCAGGGAAATAAAATTAGGTGAAAATACTTGACTTAATATTTGCCACATAATGATTAGTTTTTTTATTTTTTATTGTTATTCTCAATTGTACAATTGTGAGTAATACACATAAGCGTAAAAATTCTGTAGGAACCTTCCATAGAAACTTCCTACAAGAGTTTGACAAAAAGTTTTTTTAGTTTTGTTGAAGTGCGGGTATGATTTTCAGGGTTAGGGAGTAAAGGAAGTGTGCTCTGTGTGCTTTGTGTGGGGAGATGAAAATCAAAAATAATTAGGGAGTAGGGAGTAGTTAGGAGGAACGGGGAATTATAGAACCCCTAAGCGTATCTCCAGAAAATAGGTCTTGGTGGAGAATTAATTGATAAAAAATGGGTAATAATTGATTTGATGATTGGATGAGTGGGAGATATCTAATACCATTTCTCAAAAACTTTATCTATTTCAGAGTAGGGGAGTAGGGGAAGGTAGGGACGTTCCATGCAACGTCCGTACAGAGTCAGGAGGAATTGGAGTTATGGAGAAGGTAGTCGGAGGAATTATTCCTTAATTTTTCTGTAATATTGAGGCAAAAATGCTAAATTTTTAGGATTGGTGATTAGGTAATGCTCTTCAATATTTATGAACTGTACAACTATAGTTTTTTCATAGATATTATAGATATTTAAGATAAAAGCATTACGCATTTACCAACGCCAAATTTTTGAACCTTTTTGACCTAAAAGTTCGTACTTTTTCCATACCTTAAAAGGCTAAAGGCTTTATCTTTCAAGGCTTTGATGTTTAATCTAGCCACCCCTAGTTAACAAAGCGGTCAGCACTCAGTAATCAGCAGGATCGTATCTAGATCCTCAACATAAATTTTGACTTTTTATTTGTGACTTTTGGCTTTTGGTTTATAGTCAAGGAACGGGAAGAATTTTAAGCAAGGGTAATAGTTAAGTTTTTAACTACTATACACTATTAACATAAAAAAATACAAATTTTTCTAATTTAACTACAATAATTATCACAATTAATACAAAGATAGATACAAATACTTGATAATAAAATACAAAAGAGAGGAAATTTTTACACAACTACTTAACAGAAGTTACACATAGAGACTTAACAAACTTACTTTTTCATAGATTGATATTTTTTAAACTAAACTAAGGATATACAATCTAAACCAAGTCTCTTGGGATCAATATAGTTTGCTGATTAAATCCAAAAGCATTTACAAATAAAGGTTTTAGCCTTTTTAGGTCTGAAAAAATCACCAGCTTTTCCGTTGCTAGAGCGGCAAAAAGTGAGTATTTTAGGGTAACGCGAGAGAGAAAAATGAGGGGTCAATTATGAACGTCCACCTCTTCTACAACCCCCTATTCTTGTTGATTCTTGACTATTCCCTACTCCCTACCTCAACCATCAGACTTATTCAGGACGCCCTAACTATTTCAGACAATAATGTCAGTAATTTTAGAGAATAAACATGATATTTTATAACTATGAATTATTTACTCAAACTATTCATATTCAATAATTATAAAAATGAATGTAGACGAAGTTATACAAATCCTGAATGCTAATTTACCTTCTCCTCTAAGTCACCTTCAAGAATTTATTTTGCGTTCTTCCTGGGATGGAAAAACATATATAATGATGGCTAATGAGGCATATTATGGAGCAGAACATCTGAGAAAAGTTGCTAGTGAATTATGGTCATTACTAAGTAATTATTGGCAAGAACCAATTTCCAAAACAAATTTACGCCCATATTTAGAACCCATAACTTTAACAGAATCACAACAAAAATTACTGGAGAAATACTGTCAAAATCAAAAAGTAGATATGTATATAGAATTTCCCAGTAGTGTAGTTCCTTTAGACTCTTACTTATACATAAAGCGGTCTCCCATAGAGGAACTAGCTTACTCCGAAATTACTCAACCTGGGAGCGTTATTAGGATTAGAGCGCCACAAAAGATGGGTAAAAGTTCTCTGATGCTGCGTATTCTAAATCGTTCTCAATATTTGGGTTATCATGTTGTTACTATAGATTTCGCACAAGCAGAAAAACCTACTTTTTCTTCTATAGATAAATTTCTACGTTGGTTTTGTGCCAATGTTACTAAACAGTTGTCTATGGAGTCTATGTTGGATAAATATTGGGATGAAATTTTTGGCAGTAAAATTAGCTGTACAACTTATTTTCAAGAGTACTTACTATGGCAAATGGAGACTCCAGTCGTCTTGGCACTAAATGAAGTAAATAGACTGTTTAATTATCCTGAAATTGCCGAGGATTTTTTGCCTTTGTTACGCTCCTGGTACGAAAAAGCAAAACAGGAAGAGGTTTGGCAAAAATTGCGGATGATTATTGTTTATTCTACAGAAGTTTATATACCACTGAAAATCAATCAATCTCCTTTTAATATCGGATTACCAGTGAAATTACCTCCTTTTAGCTTAGAACAAGTACAAGATTTAGCACAACGTCATCGATTATCTTGGCTACAAGAAACTCATTGTCGGCAATTAATGGCAATAGTAGGAGGACATCCTTATCTGGTGCGACTCGCTTTGTATTATCTGTATCGGGGAGAAGTTCGTTTTAAACAATTATTAGAAGAAGCACCAACAGAAGCAGGAATTTACAATAACCATTTACGCAAATTATTAGTTATGCTTGAGCAGGAAGAAAAATTGAAAGAAGCTTTTAAAAAAGTTATTACTACCCAAGAAGGAGCAGATATAGACCCCATCATAGCTTATGAGTTGGATAGCATGGGGTTGATAAGTATTTCTAAGGATGTAGTCAGACCAAGCTGTGAGTTGTATAAGTTATATTTCCAAAAGCAATTATCGCGTTATTTGTAAGCATTCAGCCCTCAGCTATCAGCTAATTGATAATGGATAATTAATAATTGATAATTGATAATGGATAATTGATAATTAATAATGGATAATGGGGTGCATATCATATTTGTAAAAATACTTTTTTCTTTTTTCCTATTCCCTATTCTCTGTTCCCTGTTCCCTGTTCCCTATTCCCTAAATTTGCAAAAATACTTTTTTACTCTTGAGATAGAAGGCTTTAAACCAAATTAATTAATTATCCATTATTCATTGTTAAGAACAGGTTTTGTGTTCAAATTAATACACCAAAATTCAATCAAAAAATCCCTCCCTAATGCACATTCGCTGTTCTATATCACTCTATTAGGGAGGATTTCAAGTTATTTTCTTTAATACCAATTCCCATGCATTATTGCTATACTTGGGCGATATTTCAGTTATTAACTGATCGATACAATCAGAATTATTTTTTTGCTGATTTTCCCTAGTAATTATGTTAATTATTCTTATGTTTGCTTCTCCCCCACTCCCCTGCTCCCCTACTCTCAATCTCTAATTTTAAATAGATCCCAAATGGGTTCTATAATTAGGGCTTGCTGATTAAATATAAAAGCCTTAATACCCACATTCCGCACGACAAAATGTAGTACATAAAGAAGGGAAAACTTGAGTAAGTATTTAGACTTATAGTATGAGGTAGGAGGCGATATAGCTGCCGCACTTGCTCCGCCAACGCAAATCAATAGAATGGTATCAGTTTCCAGAACTCACCAATAGACGAATTCAAAAATAGCCAAAGTCTCTCTATCACCTGACTACTCCGTTTTTAATAATTGCCAAGTGCTTTCATTTTACAGTATTATCGGGACTTTAGTGAAAAAATAGTAAAAAAAAGGGTATAATATATATCTGATA
>NZ_JBNHEQ010000117.1:0-8341 GCF_050016015.1 Dapis hubbardiae BLCC-M172 | reverse complement strand
TCTAGGAAAATTTCTCATCGGTAAAAAGTTGTCAAAACTATAACGTCTTAGTTTTGTCTTTGACTGCCGAAAAATAGAGAAGTGGAAATTTTCCATACTTTACCTTAGACTCATAGTCAGAAAAATTTAGTAGAGAAAATTTTAGACTCAGAGTCTAGGAAAATTTCTCATCGGTAAAAAGTTGTCAAAACTATAACGTCTTAGTTTTGTTTTATGGTCTAGCAAAAGTAATGACTATTGATAAAATTATCGTTCCCTTAGATGTTCCGACTGAGGCAGCAGCGATCGCCTTAATAGATAAACTACCCGAAATAATCTGGTGGAAGGTTGGTCTAGAATTGTTTGTTAGTTGTGGCCCTCAGATTCTCTCAATTCTTAAACAACGTCAGAAACGGATTTTTCTAGATTTAAAGTTCCATGATATCCCTAATACTGTTGCTGGAGCTTGTCGAGCTGCTGCTAGTTATGGTGTCGATCTACTAACTATCCATGCTACTGCTGGTAGAGCAGCTTTGACTAAAGCACAAGAAGCTGTTATGGAAGGGGCAAAAGCTACAGGGCAAAACTCACCAAAGTTAATAGCTATTACTATCTTGACAAGTTTGACATCTCGTGATTTAGCTTTTGACCTAAAAATTCCTTTAGAGTTGCCAGAATATGCTTTGCAGATGGCATTATTGGCTCAGGAATCTGGTTTAAGTGGGGCGGTTTGTTCTCCTCAAGAAGTGGAGCAGTTGAGGCGAGTTTGTGGAGATGATTTTGTCTTGGTTTGTCCGGGAATAAGGCCAAGTTGGGCAGAGGTAGGAGACCAGAAGCGATCGCTTACTCCTAGTCAGGCCATTAAAGCTGGTGCTGATTATCTCGTGATTGGCCGACCTATTACTGCTGCTGCTGACCCAAAAGAGGCTTTGGAACGTATTTGTCAAGAAATTGAAGAGATTTAGAAAGAAGAGACTTTGGTGTTTAATTATCAGTTATAGCACTACGCATTTAGGTTAAGGCATTGTTGACATACTCTCCGGCATAAAAGCGCGGAGATTCTCCTGAAACCAGGATTCTTGGTTCAACGAGTCCACTTAAATTAAACACCTTACAGGACCTAACTCAGAGGCGGTTCTCTCCCCAAGCGTTTGCTCTATTCCAAGAGCCTGTTTCCGTATGCCCTACGGTACAGTTCAAACCTTAAAAAAAACTTTGGTTCTCTGATACTTGTTGCTTAGAGCTTTTCCATGTACAAGCATTCGGTGTACAAAACTCCATAACTCTAGTTTTCAAGGTGCAAACGCTACAAGGCTCGGTAGCTATAGGTTTTTAGAGCGGTTGAATACCTTTCCGCTTTTTTAAGTATAACATAAAGTCCCCCTTTTAGGGGGAGGCTTTAAACCCAATTTTTCGGTAAATTCTGAAATTTAGTCAGAGATTACTTTTGAATTTTGAATTTTGAATTTTGACTTGCGCGTAGCGCTATACAAGTAACTCTGGTTAAATTTAGAGCGTTGAAATTGGTATGAGGTTAAATAGTTGAAAAATTTGATTTGTAAATTCTTTGGAAAAATTACTGAACAGTAAATTATTTTCAGACATGATAACTTTCAGGGAGATATTAATATGATAATCCTAAAGCCGAATGTTATTTTATTTGAGAATATTTATTTCTATAATCACGATTATTAGTACAGTTAGTTTCGATTTATTTTTACCTAGTTCTATATTTTTTACTATCAACAATCAAATAATTGTTAGAAGGAGAAAACCTAGACGACCTAAAAGACAAATAAAAGAAGAAATAAAACCTACTGAAACACCGAAAAAAAAATCTACTTGCCCTGAAAATTCTGATAATTTAGAAATTCTAGTGGCAGCCTTAATGTTAGATTTACCAAGTTATGTTAATCGAGAAATTCAACGCGATCGCCAACCAAATAAGGATTATTTAAAAAGGAATATAGTTATTGCAGGTCGTCCTGAGTTTGAACCTTTACCAATAGATGATACGTCTTTTATACAGGAGGATATTAATCAAATTTTTCTCACAACTTTAGAAAGACAATATCAAGATAGTCAGGTAGTAGAGTTACAACAATTTCATTGGTTATTTCTGAGGCAAAATCAGACACAATGGGAATTAGTTAATATGTTTTCTATAGAAGAAAGTTTACTAGAAAATATACCGCCCCAACCAGAAAAAAGTATTAATGGAGTATTTGCTAGAGGTATTAAAGCTTGGTTAAAAGGATGTTATTTTCAGGAAAAAGGAAGAATAATAGAGGAAGGAGGAAGCAGATGAGAGAAAGTAATAAACTGCTTTTCAGATTGATGAATTTACGTCAAAACCCAAACCAAGTAGATATTTTCCATAAAATCTCCTTACTATGGTCTACTGAAATTAAAAGTGTTGTATAACTTAAGTATGACTATTTTAAAAGTAAAAGTTAAACCAAATTCTAAACAAGAAAGTATTGAAGCTGAAGCAGATGGCAGTTTCAAAGTATGTTTAAAATCTCCTCCTGTCGATGGTAAAGCTAATCAAGAATTAATTAAACTATTGGCAAAAAAGTTTAATGTGAAAAAATCAGAAATTACGATTAAATCTGGTTTATATTCCAAAAATAAATTGATTGAAATTTCTCAGCCAGAAACTTAATAATAAAACCATATACTAATCCCTACTCCCTACTCCCTGCCAAGTGCAAAAATACTTTTTTAGCAAACTCTACTTAAATTTTCCACTGCAAAAGTTGTCTCATAAAATTGGGTATACAACCTTCAAACTCCTGTTTTGCTCTTGGTTCTAAAGAGGCAATAATATACTGGTATGTAATAGCATAATGTAAAGCACACAAAGGCTTGGTTAATTTCCAAGCTTCTAGTAAACGTGACTTTGGTTCATAAGCCGTCCATTGGCTCAGATATTCATATGGTGATAAAAAAAGTCGTTTTTTATCGGAAAAAAATAATTTACACATATCAAAGAAAGGATGAGAAATACAACTATCAGTCCAATCATAAATGATGTAGTTATTGTTATAAAAGGCAATATTTCCTAAGTGTAAATCGCCATGGATTAATGTTTGCGGTATTTTATATTCAGCCAGTTTGGAGCATAAATTTTTCAGATGTATTGCACGTTTTTGTAGCTGCTTAATTTTTACTTCATTAAATTCAGATAGAGCATTGTCATCATTAAATAAAACATCAATTTGAGTTGATAAAGTTGCCAAAGTTCGGGCAGAAAAACCGATACTTAATAAGCGATCTATATGCTCAAGTGATTTAATTTGTATTTGAGCAAGTAACAGAAATTTTGCTCATTTGACTATGCAAACTTAAATACTATTTAAAATTAACTATAGCAATTTTTATAATTAATAATTAATAACTGGACAGTACAATATTTTGCCTGTCCTACAAAAGACTTTGTTCAAAAATCTATGGAATTATTATCACTTTGAAGCTCTTCTAACTTTTGTTTAACTGCCTGAATATCTTGCCACATTAACCACTTTGGTTTACCAGGTTTTCTAGAAGGGTTACGCAAAAGATAAGATGGATGAAAAATGGGCATACAAAGTCGCCCCTCCCACTCCATCCATTGACCCCGAATTTTAGTAATACCTCGCTTATCACCAGTCAAAGCTTTAACCGCTGTTGCCCCAGTTAAAAGAATAATTTTGGGGTTGACAAGACGTATTTGTTCTAATAAGTAGGGTTTACAAGCTTCTATTTCTTTAGGAGTAGGAGTCCGGTTTTCCGGTGGCCGACATCTAGCAGCATTAGATATATAAACGTCGTCGCTACTCAACTCGACAGACTGCAAAATTTTATCGAGTAGTTGCCCAGACCTACCCACAAAAGGCAGACCTTGTTCATCCTCATTTTGTCCTGGTGCTTCCCCAATAATCATAATTTCTGCTTTGGGGTTGCCTCTACCAATGACAGCATTAGTCCGGTTTTCTCCTAGTTCACACCTATGACATTTGTTACAATGAACAGCTATTTGCTCCATTGTTTGATATGTTCCTAATGGAATAGGAATTTTAACATCTGTAGGAATTAGGTTAAAGTCCGAGTCTGAGTCAGAGGTAGATTCTGAGGAGTCATCATTGTTTGACAAGTCAAAGAGGCTGAGTTGTTTTTCGCTAGACATAATTCGGGAAGTCAAAATTCAAAATTCAAAAGTCAAAAGTAAGATTTTCAGGGAAGTTAAAAGTTAAAAGTCAAAAGCTAAAATATTACTTTTAACTGGTGCGATATAGCAATCCTAAAAATACTTAATAGGATGTAAAATTTTATTATAGGAGTTTGGTTTCCCAACCCAAGCTAAAATAGGATTTGGAGGCTATCCCTACAGTTTTTTTCACAAATCATTTAGGATTGCTATATAAGAACAAATAGCACGTTGTATATAGTTTAGAGTGTTAGGTCAAAAGCTTCAAAATTAAAGACTATTAACTAGAATGTAAGTATAAAGTAGATTGTAATACCAATTCACTTTAAAGATGTCAAAACAAATAGTTTCCAACTTTAAATTATTGTATGCTCAAAGTTCTATAGCTCTCTATAAAATCTTAATGCATGACTTTTGACTTTTGATTTTTGACTTGCACGCGCTATACCAATAGTTGGAGGGCAGAATTATGTCATCTATCCATATATTTCGCGATCGCGCTCATGCCGGAAGAAAGTTGGCCGAAGTTATTTTTTCCAACTTTTGCCATGAAAAGTTAACCACAAATTCGCAATTTAACCCTATTGTTTATGCTCTACCGAGAGGAGGGTTGCCAGTTGCAGTGCCAGTTGCTCGTCGTTTGGGTTGTCCATTGAGTGTGGTGGTGGCTAAGAAAATTACTTTACCGTCTAATCCAGAATTAGCTCTCGGTGCTATAACGGCAGATGGTTGTATAGTTTGGTCAAAGCAGAAACCACGGAGTTTACGAGTTCAATCTGCTCTGATTCAAAAAGCACAACAAAAAGCTTTATATCAATTAGAAAAGCTGAGTGTGGGAAAACCAGAAATTAGTTCTTTAGATAAGTTAGCGATATTGGTTGATGATGGAATAGCTACAGGAATGACAATGATAGCTGCAGTTAAGTCTATTCAGTTGCAGAAACCTAATGCTGTTTGGATATGTGTACCAGTTGCACCTCCAGAGTTACTTCCAGATTTGAGGGAGTGTTGCGATCGCTTAATTGTGTTAAAGACTCCTCGACCATTTTTGAGTGTAAGTCGATTTTATACTGAGTTTACTCAAGTGGAAACTGAGGTTGCTTTGACTTGTTTACAGCAACAAACGGAATGGTTATAGTCAGTTATCAGTTATCAGTTATCAGTTATCAGTAATGAAAGTTTTTGTTTGTAGTATTGCTCTAGCAATATCTATTTTAGGGCTAGAGCAATACTACGATAGCTTCTAATTATAACTATTTTTTTTTAATTTGGTATTAAAACAGGTTGCTCAATTTTACCGAAATAATTAATAATTAAACAATTAAATAATTAGATCATTCACGCCTTGAAGCCTCCCCTTTCAAGGGGAAAAAAATAAATCTTTTCCTTATTCGTCAATCCTCTCCCTAAAAGGGAGAGGTAATTATCAATTATCAATTATCAATTATCAATTAATGAAATATTATATCATGTCCTTTTGTATCGTTTGTGTAAAAGTTGGGGAAATATCTACCGCCATATATATAAGGTTTTTTCTTCTCTTAAAACTTCTTCCTTCTTCCTTCTTACTTCTTCCTTACCTTCTCACTTGCAATACCAATGCTACCGGACATAATATTAATTCTAAATATTTATAGTTTTGCAGATTTAATTCGTTAAGGATAAAATTTTTAAGAAGGAATTAGAAATAAAAAACACTTTTGTGTTATCTTAATCCTTAGCTCAAGTATTAAAGTAGATTTTTTGTTTTCTGTTATAGCACTACGAAAAAGTGTTAGGAAATTGTTCAATAATTGATAATTGATAATGGATAATTGATAATTACCTCTCCCTAAAAGGAAGAGGATTGAATCAAAGGAAAATAAATTCATTGTTTCTCCTTTAAAGGAGAGGCTTTAAACCTTAATTATTCGGTAAAAGTGAAATATTTTACATTAGTAAATTTTGACTTGAGCTGAATGCTTAAAGTTATACCTATTCTCTTAGAAAATAAAAAAAATGATTGACAAAATAGAAGCTGAAAATTTTATTCAAGATTTGGCAAAAGTAGCGGAAGTTCGTGCTAATGTTGCTCATAGTTTAGGAAAAATGTCTGAGACTTTAGAAACAGCAGAATTAGCAGGTAAAAAAACGTCTGGTGAGTTGGGTTTGGCAAGAGAAATAGAGGATATTAAGGTTGCTAGTAAAAATCTCCGAGATGGTGTATTTCGATTAATGGTTTTGGGAGATATGAAACGAGGTAAAAGCACTTTTTTAAATGCTTTGATTGGTGAAAATATTCTTCCTAGTGATGTTAATCCTTGCACGGCTTTGTTAACTATTTTGCGCTATGGAACGCAGAAAAAAGTAACGATTTATTTTAATGATGGGAAAAGTCCTGAAGATTTAGATGTTAAAGTTTTTAAGCGCAATTATACAATCGATCCAGCAGAAGCGAAAAGATTAGAAAAGGAGAATAAACAAGCTTTTCCTGATGTTGATTATGCTATGGTTGAATATCCTCTGCCACTATTAGAAAAAGGTATAGAAATTGTTGATAGTCCGGGATTGAATGATACGGAGGCTAGGAATGAATTATCTCTGGGATATATTAATAATTGTCATGCCATTTTGTTTGTGATGAGGGCAACTCAACCTTGTACTTTGGGAGAACGTCGTTATTTAGAAAATTATATTAAAGATAGGGGTTTGACTGTATTTTTTCTGATTAATGCTTTTGACCAAGTTAGAGAAAGTTTGATTGACCCGGATGATGCGGAAGAATTAGAAGAAGCAGAGGCAAAAGTTAGAAAAGTTTTTCATGCTAATTTGGCTGAATATTGTGTGATTGATGGTCAAGATATTTATCAAGAAAGGGTATTTGCAATATCTGCTTTGCCTGCTTTACGACGGCGGATAAAAGATAGTTTTGCTTCTCTAGAAGGAACAGGTTTTCCAGAGTTTATGGGTGCTTTGAGTTATTTTTTAACGAAGGAAAGAGCTGTTCAAGAATTTCGACAAGCTCAAACTTTAGCTAGTCAAGCTAATAGTCATGTTCGAGAGGCGATCGCTAGAAGAAAGCCTTTATTAGATGAGGATGTAAATGAGTTAAAAGCTAGGATTAATTCTGTGGAACCGGAGTTTAAAAAACTTACAGAAATTCGTGACGAATTCCAAAAGGAAATTAGAACGGTTCGTGATAATAAAGCTAGAGTTGTGGCTGATTCTTTTCGCTCTTATGTTTTAAATTTAGGTGATACTTTCGAGGCTGATTTTTTACATTATCAGCCAGATTTAAACTTTATGGATTTTCTGAATAACGATAAACGAGAAGGGTTTGAAGCAGAACTAAAAAAAGCATTTGAACAATATATTAATGATAAATTAGCTGCCTGGACAATAACTGTGGAAAATGAAATGGATGCAGCATTTTTAGAACTATCAAGAATGGCTGCTCATTATGGTGCTTCTTACACTAAAGTTACAGATAAAATTACTGAAAAAATTACAGGTAAAAAAGTTAATTCTTTCAGCGGTTATGGTGAAGAAGATGACTCTCCCACTTGGGCAAAATGGGCGATGGGATTATTTTCTTTAGCTAGAGGAAATATTGCTGGAATGGCAATGGCTGGAGCTGGTTTTGATTGGAAAAATATTTTATTAAACTTAGTTACTGTGGCTGGAATAGGAACAATTATTGCTACAATAACTGGCATAACTTTAGGTCCGGTTGGTTTAGCTTTATTAGGTTTAGGAGTGGGAGTAATGCAAGCAGACCAAGCCAAAAAACAATTAGTTCAAGTCACTAAAAAGGAGCTGGTAAAACATTTACCTCAAGTTGCTCAAGAACAGTGGCAACCAGTCCATGATGCTATTAAAGAATGCTTTGATAGTTATGAGCAAGAAGTAAGTGAAAGGATAGATGATGATATTCAATCTCGCCAGAGTGAATTAGATAATTTAGTTAAGCAAAAAGAGGAACGAGAAATTAATCGTGGAGAAGAATTAGCTAGGTTTGAGCAGTTAGAAACTGATGTGTTATCTGAGTATGAAAAAATTGAGAATGTCTATAATAATTTTGTAAGAGCAATTACTTGAGGAAGGAATAAGAAAAAAATGATGGGGATAATTTCTCCAAGTTAGAGACTGGAGAGTAAAATAATTATTAAGAGAGCACGCGAAGTGACTAAAATC
>NZ_JBNHEQ010000116.1:0-1775 GCF_050016015.1 Dapis hubbardiae BLCC-M172 | reverse complement strand
GGAATTGAAATTACAAATTCTGTACCTTTTCCTGAAGTAGAAATACATTCTAATTTTCCCCCATGACGTTCCACAATAACTTGATAACTAATTGCTAAACCTAACCCCGTACCTTTCCCTACTTCTTTTGTAGTATAAAAGGGATCGAATATCCGCTTTTGCACCGTCTCACTCATACCCATACCATTATCACAAATCCGAATTATCACAAATTTTTCTGCTTCCCTGTCTGTAGTAATAGTAATTTGAGGAGTAGAATTGGAAGATGATTTTCTATTATGTTCTAGTGCATCAATAGCATTAGCAATAATATTCATAAATACCTGATTTAATTCACCAGGATAACATTTTACTTTCGGTAATTTACCGTAATTTTTGAGAACTTGAATTTCTAATTCATGGGGTTGAGCTTTGAGATTACTTTGAAGAATCATCAGAGTAGAATCTATGCCTTCATGGATATCTACATTCTTAACTGCTGATTCATCCAAACGAGAAAAGTTGCGTAAAGATTCGACTATTTCTTTAATTCGATTAGTTCCTACTTTCATCGAATTTAATAGCTTAGGGAAATCTGTCACTAAATAATCTAATTCGACATCTTCAATAATATCTATGACCTCATCAACAGGTTCGGGATAATTATTCTGATATATTTGAATGACATTTAATAAATCTTGAGTGTAGTCTTGAGCATAGTCTAGATTGCCATAAATAAAGTTAACTGGGTTATTAATTTCGTGAGCAACTCCTGCTACTAACTGCCCTAAAGATGACATTTTTTCAGTTTGAATTAGTTGGGTTTGAGTTTGTTTTAATTCTTTGAGAGTTTGACCCAAATATTGATTTTTTTCGTTTAATTCTTCTAGGGTTTGAGCTAAAGTTTGATTTTTTTCATTTAATTCTTCTAGTGTTTGAGTTAAACGTTGATTTTTTTGATTTAATTGTTGAGTGCGTTGCTCAACTTTTTGTTCTAAAGTATCGTACATAAAAGCATTTTCTAAAGAAATTGCTGCTTGAGTAGTTATCATCTCTAATAGTTGTAATCTTTCGGAAGTAAATGCACCTGTGGTTAAATTATTTTCTAAGTAGATAATACCAATGAGTTTACCTTGGTTGATAATAGGAGTACATAATATAGATTTAGGTTGCTGTTGTGTGAAATAAGAGTAGTTTACCCATTTTGCTTCTGTAGTAGCGTCATCCAATACCTGAAATTTTTGAGTTCGCCATACATAGTTAATTAATGCTTGAGGTAATTCTTGAATTGAGGAAAGGGGTACTTGAGGTCGCTGGAAATTTGGCAGATAATTTTGATTATTAATAGGAATATCTGTATCTACAACATAAGTTATTGCTTCAACTATTAATTGTTGGTATTTAACGAGAATGAGAGCGCATTTTTGGGCACCTGCATTTTCCATCATTAGTTGAATTAAACTTGAGAGTAAATTTTCTAGTTTGACTTCTCCAGACAGAGTTTGAGAAACTTTAATTACAGTTGCTAGATCGAGAATATTTTCTCTATTGCTTTGAGAGGTATGGGTATAGGTACTGCTACTAATAAGGTTGTCTTTTTCAGAAGAGGAAACTAACACTTTTGCAAGTAATTGTGGGTATCGTTTTTCTAAGTCTTTGACTTTAACTACTGCTCCCCAGTTAGTATATCCAAAGTAAGCTTCTAACATATAGGTTTGGGCAATTTTGGTTTGACCGAATAATTAATTATTAATTAAATAATTGTGGTTTAAAGCCTCCCCTTGGATAGGGGAAAA
>NZ_JBNHEQ010000115.1:36374-36828 GCF_050016015.1 Dapis hubbardiae BLCC-M172 | reverse complement strand
TACTCCCTCTGTAGAGTTATTTCAATCCCTTGCCTTATTCAAGCTTTAAGATTGAGTTCTGAAACTTTTTGCTTAATACTTATTTTACAAACAGTCTCTAACAAATGCTAAAATTAGCACCCAAAGTAATTCGGTTTTTACTGATTAGTTGATAACTGAAGTATTGCGCAAGTATAGCACTAATGCATGGGAAATTGGTATAATACCAAGTTGATATTTGATATTTATGGCTATACTATATTCTTGTGAAATTCGAGAATTGTCACAGTAATTAAAAGCTTTGCTGATGTGATGTATGAAACTCTATTCCTAAGATAAGTTAAGAGTTTATTGTTTCAAGTATAAATCATACATATTTCCCATCCTTTAGTTATAAAAAAACTCCTGACTCCTACAAGATCAATACATTTATTCAGGAACATATTTTCCTATTAGTGCTTCAGCAAATTTATCA
>NZ_JBNHEQ010000115.1:26660-36274 GCF_050016015.1 Dapis hubbardiae BLCC-M172 | reverse complement strand
AATTTAGCCTCATACTATTTTTTAGTAAAAATACTATAATAAATAATTATTCCTAGATTCAGGAACATCTTTTTCTATTAGTGCTTCAGCAAATTTATCAAATTTAGCCTCATACTATTTTTTAGTAAAAATACTATAATAAATAATTATTCCTAATTTTTTCTGAGACTTAGGTGTATCAAGTTATATTAATTGCATCTTATGTATAAGCAAAATAAAATTTTTGATAAATTCTACTATTCTCAGCTTGGAGTTTTGTATAATTTCTGTTAGAGTTATAGTTAATTTTATCCAAAAGTTAGATGAAAGATTTCTAAATTTGTTTTAGACGTATCATCTATTAAATTTTTACTTTAACATCAACAAAATTTGGGAGTAGAAATTAACCATGAAAAAACTCAGAGTAATATTTTGGCTGATTTATATTTTAGTAACATTATCTAATCCAGAAAAAGCTAAGTCTACCTCACCAGAAAATTTTTCTACCTTTACAGAATGGTGTTTAAATCAAACTAATATTTCTTCTACTGCCAAATATACTGTTAAAATTCTTTTGCAAAAAGCCAGAACAGAAAATTGCGTTGAAGCAGGGGAAAAACTTTCTCGCCTCTCCTTTATTTCCCTCAGCAATTATCGTATTAGAAACATTACCCCAGTATCCAGCCTCAAAAATCTCACTCGACTTTCTCTGAATGATAATCAAATTGTCGAATTATCCGCCCTATCTCAACTACCAAAACTGACTCGTTTATCTCTCGATGGTAATCGAATCAGAAATGTTTCTGACTTCTCTAAATTAACCAACCTAACTCACCTCAGTCTCAGTGATAATAATATTAAAGATTTGTCTCCCTTATCCAACTTAACTAAACTAACTCATCTTAAACTAATTTTTAATCAAATAGAAGATTTATCTCCCTTATCTCACTTAACCCAATTAACTGAACTAAATCTTGGAGTTAATCGCATCAGTAATATCAGCCCTTTAATAACTTTAACCAATTTAACTCACCTATATCTTAATGATAATAATATTAGGAATCTTTCTCCTCTATCAAACCTAAACAACCTAACCAACCTATATTTATATCGGAACGAAATTAGTGACATTTCGCCTCTATCTAACCTAACTAACTTAACTTATCTTAGCCTCAGCGATAACTATATTATAGAAGTGTCAAATCTTTCTAGTTTAAATAATCTAAAATCTCTGATTCTAGTTTTTAATCAAATTACAACAATAGACTCCTTATCAACCTTGAGGAACCTTACTTTACTAGATTTAAGTCGTAACAAAATAACAGATGTTAGTTCCTTATCAACTCTGACAAAATTACAATCCCTATATCTGCGAAATAACCCTGTTACTGAAAAAAATTGCCCTATTCAACCAGAATCAATTTGTCGCTTCTAACAATTTTATGCAAAAGATAGTAGAATCTATTCCTAGATAAGTTAGTAAGTTAGTAAAATCTTAAAATGCTAAAAATATTTTCAAGTATAACTCGCGCCTACAAAAAAACAATCTACCTCTCAACCACTTTGACTTTATCCCTAGGAATTTCTCATTGTTTACCCGCATTTTCCCAGGAGTCAAAACCAACAAATAACTACACAACATTTCAAGAATGGTGTGAAAATAAAGCTAATCTTCCTGAAGAAACTAAACATACTATCAATCTTTTATTAGAAGAAGTTGATACAGAAGATTGTAATGTCGCTAACCAAAAGCTTTCTAGTACGGATAGAATCAGTATATTTCGCCGTGAAATTAAGGATGTCAGGCCGATTTCTACTCTCAAAAATCTGACAATTCTCAACCTTAAATTTAATGAAATTACTGATATTAGTTCCCTGGCTAATTTAACTAATCTGATTGACCTCGATCTATGGAATAATCAAGTTTATGATATTAGTCCGCTTGCTAAATTAACTAAACTGAAAAACATAAATCTTATTAATAACCCTATTAAAGATATTAGCCCTTTATCAAATTTGACTAATTTAACTAACCTTGCTTTAGTAGGTAATAAATTTACCGATATTAGCGCTTTATCAAATCTAACTAAACTGAGCAATATTGCCTTAAATCGTAATCAAATTACTGATATTACTCCTCTATCAAATTTAACTCAGCTTACTAGAATACGTCTTTCTAACAATAAAATTGAAAATATTAGTCCTCTGTCAAAGTTAACTAAGTTAACTAATCTGGAACTTGTAGACAATCAAATTACTGATGTTACTCCCCTATCTCAGCTTACCAGTTTAACTTTTCTCAATCTCAGAGATAATCAAATTACTGATGTTAGTTCCCTAGAAAAATTAACTAGATTAAGTACCCTTAATTTACAAGGAAATCCTCTGAATAAAAAAATCTGTCCTGTTAAATCTAGTTCAGTTTGTAGATTTTAATCTTTTATAATTTTAAGTTTTCAGCAGTTAGCTTTCGGATAGTAATTTCTGATAGCTAACTCAGACTTTTATCACCTTAAAATCAAACAATAGATAATTTACTAATAGATTTTTTCCTCTTGATTATTTACAGTAAGCAACTCTGGAAAGAAAACTGCTGAAGCATAAAATTATTATAACTGGTAGCTGAATAGTAATTAGGGTTTGCTGAAAAAGTCTTTTTTCAGGAGTAGGGGAGCGAGGTAGTAGGGGAACGGGGGATTAATTTTTGGGGTACTCTCTTGAGCAAAATGTGCTCCTTTTTGAGCATTCCTTTTTGAGCATAAATAGCTAAAAACTAGGTACTTTTTCCAGACTTAAAAAGGCTAAAACCTTGATCTGTCAATCATTTTATATTTAATCAGTAGAGCAATAATTATCTACATAAAATTTATGAAATAATTTTTTCTCTTGATGCTTCAAACTTACCAATTATGCAAAGAAAACCTCAGTATAAAAAAATAACTGGCGGGTTAAGAGTAATTGTTAAGTAGGTTGTTTAAAAAATACAAAACCAATGTAGCAATCCTATTTTATTTGTGTCAAAAATTCTACGGCTTTTTCGGGAACAGGAAACAGGTAATAGTTTCAGTTTTTTTATTTACTTTTTGATTTGTTACTACCTATTTAGGATTACTATATCCCCACAAAAATTTCCTAATGCCCTCACCTCAAAACTAAACAATATAAAATTTCCGAAATAATTTTTTCTCTTGATACTCCAAACTTACCAATTATGCAAAGAAAACCTTAGGATAAAAAAAATAACTGACGAATTAAGAGTAATTATTAAGTAGGTTGTTTAAAAAATACAAAACTAATATAGCAATACTATTTTATTTGTGTCAAAAATCCTACTGCTTTTTCGGGAATTAGGTTGTTTAAAAAATACAAAACTAATATAGCAATACTATTTTATTCGTGTCAAAAATCCTACTGCTTTTTCGGGAACAGGGAACAGGAAACAGATAGGAGTTTCAGTTTTTTTATTTACTTTTTGATTTGTTATTACCTAGTTAGGATTACTATATCTGCACAAGAATTTCCTAATTCCCTCACCTCAAAACTAAACAATATAAAATTTCCGAAATAATTTTTTCTCTTGATACTCCAAACTTACCAATTATGCAAAGAAAACCTTAGGATAAAAAAAATAACTGACGAATTAAGAGTAATTATTAAGTAGGTTGTTTAAAAAATACAAAACTAATATAGCAATACTATTTTATTCGTGTCAAAAATCCTACTGCTTTTTCGGGAACAGTCAACAGGCAACAGGTAGGAGTTTTGGTTTTTTTATTTACTTTTTGATTTGTTACGACCTATTTAGGGCTTGGTGAAAAAGTATTTTAGTAGTGGTAGGAGTCAGTCATCAGGAGTCAGGATAAATAGGGAATTTAGAGTAGGTAGTCAGAAGAATAGTCCCTTAATTTTTCTCTAAATATTGAGCAAAAAATGCTAAATTTTTGAACCTTTTTGACCTAAAATTTCGTACTTTTTCCAGACATAAAAAGGCACTTAGCTTTATTTTAGCTTTATTTGTCAAGGCTTTTATATTTAATCAGCAAACCCTATTTAGGATTGCTATATCTGCACAAGAATTTCCTAATACCATTTCTCCATGAAGTTGCGCTTAATAAAAGATGACAGCTATTGGCAAAATTCAGGTTTGAGTAAGAATTATTAAGCGCATTGTTATAGAGAAATGGTATAATTCCCTCACCTCAAAACTAAACAATATAAAATTTCCGAAATAATTTTTTCTCTTGATATTCCAAACTTACCAATTATGCAAAGAAAACCTCAGTATAAAAAAATAACTGGCTGATTAAGAGTAATTGTTAAGTAGATTGTTTAAAAAATATATAACTAATAGTACCAATAATAATTGATAATTACATTACATTCCAGATTTATTAGGAAAAGTTCCACTAGCTTTTTCAATAGTTTTTGAAGTATTGAAGTAAGTTTTTATTTTTGAGGTAATTATCCATTATCCTAAGCATTTAGCCATCAGCTATCAGCTATCAGCTATTGTTTTTTGTTTGAAATCTAAACCCCACCCTTAAGACTATACTTTATAAACATCTTTCTTAATATAAAAGTCTATAATGGATAGCTTTAATACCAATTTCATAAAATATTGCTACAGTCACAACATAGGGAACAGGGAACAGGTATGGAGGGAACAGGGAAAGAACAACATAATAAAAAAAGAGTAAAAAAGGTTTTATTTTTACAATTTATGGAATTTACAATTTTTTATTGTAGGAATAAATCACAAATTAAGATGTAACTGCCTTTTTTGAATTTGGTATAAGACCTGGATATTATTGCTAATAGCTGAATGCTTACCAATTATCAATTAATGAACTAGCTATTTATATTCCTGGAGATATTTAACAAGATAATCAGCTATTTTATCACTAGCTCCTGGTTTTCCCATTCGCTCTAAACCATTCTGAATACAAGCTTCTAAATACTCTTTATCTCCCAAAGTTGCTTTTACTTTTTGAGCAGCTTCTTGCAGAATAAAACTATTAGCTGCTTGTTTACCAATAACCTGTACTGAAGAACCTAAAAGTCTAGTTTGAGCTTCCGCAAAACGATAGGTAAATGAAGGACCTTCACCAGGAATAGTAATTACAGGTTTTCCTAATCCTACAGATTGTTCTATAGCAGTTCCAGCCATACCAATTACTAAATTTGAATGTTGTAAAATATCTGCAAAAGCATCCTCATAACAAATTACTTCTATTGTATATTCTTCAGTTAAAAATGTTAATTTACCCCTTTGATATTCCCAACCTTCAGAAATACCTATTGCCTCTAGTTCAGACATTAAGATAGGTACAGTTGCTACGCGGAACTGACAAACATTTACTCCCATAACTTTGACAATTTCTTTAACCAGTTTCAGCAGCAAACATAAATTCCTACCAGCTTCCGGTAAACGGGAACCAGGCAAAATAGCAATAGTAAATAACTCTGGTTTAAGCTGTAAATTTTTCCCTGTTGAAGTTAAATTATCCATAACTGGCGTACCAACAAATTCTGCCTTCTTAATTCCTTGTCGGTTTAAATCTTCTGCCGTCAAAGCATCCCTAGAAAAAACTTTCAAACATCGAGAATTATTGAGTAATTTTGGCAATATTAAACCTAAATTAATTCGACCTTCATAATAACTAGAATCAGCCGAAAGAAATACCACATAAGGAACCTTTGTCGAATAGGCGATCGCTGCTACTACAATATCTCCAGTAGCCATAATTAAATCGTAATTTTTAGCAAATTTCCAAACTGTCTGTAACTGTCGCCAAGTTAAACTAATTAATCCTTGTCCCAAGTCTTTAAATAATAACAAAGGATTGAGATATAAAAATCCTCCCGATGGCATATTTGCTGTAAGATTAATAATTGGTATATTTAAACTTTTATAACTATTACCAGAACCAACAATAGGCATAGCTGATATATTTGTATCAGGGGAAATTTTTCTGAAAGCTTTAATAATTTGACAATTATGTGTATCTTCTCCATGACCATTACTTAGAAAAAGTATATTTTTTGTTTTCATACTAATTAGGGAGTAGGGAGTAGGGAGTAGCGTACTTTAGAGATTTTTTATACCGAAAATGACTCCAAACTTAGTATTAGCAAGGCAAATACTTCACAGTGCTAAAAATAGCTGGAACCTAGATATATCAAGAAAAAAGTTGATTTAAGGTAAAATCACTACTGTATAATGTTTTGAGCTTATTTTTAACCTATTTTTTTCTCAAGTCTAAGTAGGAAAAAGTCACTTATTCTTTGATATTTGAGAATAGACTTTTGCATCAAAGAGTGAGTAGGAAGTAGGGACAAATAATTGATAATTTATGGGGGATAATTGATTTAATTTTTGATTATTAGAGATGTCTAATACTCAAACTAAAAACTTTCAGGTATAGGCAGGAAGATAAAAATAATTAACAAGTATCATCAATTTTTTATCTGGTAGTAACATAGCCTGATCCTCACCTTCAAGCAAATATTTTTATGATAATAATTGTTTTTCTATAAACAGCATGATTCCACAAAGTTACACCATTTTAGAGTGTAAATATTTTAACAGTTTTCTAGTGAGAGTCCTATAAATAACCAAATTGAATTTGGTATCAGGAAAAAATACTCGAATATTTTATCAAAAAATGACTTAAGAAATGATTTTTTTTGATACAATAACTTAAATAGGGAAAAAGTAGGTGAGGCGGTTGCGGACTCAATATTGATTTTGGGTCTGAGGAAAGTCCGGGCTCCCTAAAGACCAAGCTTGCTGGATAACGCCCAGTGCGAGCGATCGTGAGGATAGTGCCACAGAAAAATACCGCCTGTGTAGATTAAATATTCTTTAAGTTTACTAGGTAAGGGTGCAAAGGTGTGGTAAGAGCGCACCAGCAGTGTCGTGAGGCACTGGCTCGGTAAACCCCGGCGGGGAGCAAGGTCGGAGGAACAATGGTTGGTCTTTTTCCAGTTCCGTTGCATTATAGATTTATCTATGATGTTAGGTGTACCGCAAGAGGTGTCTGGTAACAGGCATCCTAGATAGATAACTGCCCTCTTAACTGGTTTCAGTTGAGAGAACAGAACCCGGCTTACTTCCTACTTTTTCCTTATTTTTTTATAGCATAGGGCTTACGCCAAGACCATGTATATAGTTTTCAAAACTATAACGTTATAGTTTTTTGACTCTATATATAGTTAGTACCACTGCAGAAGTCCTGTAGCAATTAACATTAATCTAGGGCTTGCTGATTAATTCTCAAAGCATTTACTAATAGATAATTGATTCCTAGAGGTTTAAAACCTCTCATTTTCAATAGATAATTGATAATTATAGAGAATTTTCATTATCCACTATCCATTAGACATCTGCTGAAAAAGAATAAGCTTCTTGCTCTTAGAGGCAACAGGCAACAGGCAATAGGAATATAGATTTTCAGAAAAAAGCTAGAAAAAAGGATTTTTTCTGGTAAATTTAGCGGGATTCAGCTAGTATAAACAATCCTTGAATTCCCGTTATTTATTTTCTGGAGTTGTCTATTATTCATTTTTCATAATCAATTAATAAAAGATCAAGGCTTCAGTTTTTTTAGGATAGAAATAAAGTACCATATTTTAAATCTAAAACGCTCAACAAGTTCTTAGCATTCTGGGCAAATAAGGGAAAAAAAATCTCTCCTTCCACCCCACTCTTCTACTCCTGAAAAAGACTTTTTATGCCAACCCTAATCTATATAGCAATCCTATTTTATTTGTGTATAAAAATCTTACCGCTTTTAGGGAACAGGCAACAGGCAACAGGCGAAAGTTTCAGTTTTTTTATCTACTTTTTGATTACCCGGGATCTATGCGCGGATTGCCATATTCTCTAAAGCCTCACAAAAAATTGCTATAATAATGTTGTGTAATGATTATGAATTAAGGAGAATAGAATGTCAGAATATTGGGCTGGTAAAACACCATCAACAGAGCAATTAAATTACTGGATTAAATTTTTTCATACTAATGGATTTTTAGTAATTCCCAATGTATTAACACCCGAAAAATGTGAATTTCTTAGAAATGACTTAGACAAAATTTTAAAGAAAATTGAAGATGAAAAATATGACATATCTAATCCATTAGTAAAAGCTTACGCATCAACCAAAATAATGGAACGAATGTTTGAGCATTCCCAAGATAATCTAGACTTATTTGCCATGGAACCAATTGTTACATTTGCAGAAGATTTAATCGGTGGAGCAAATGGAACAGGTTACTCAAGAGATGATGGAATTCCTAACGCTAATGTTGTTCATGTTATTCACAATAATTCTTTTAAAATTCCTCCTCAAACTGATGGATTAGCAAAAAATAAATGGCATCAAGATGATACACCACACGCTCTTTCCCTTGATGGCAAACCCCTAAATAATATTCGCTTAAATGTTCTAGCATTTACTGTTAATTATTACTTGACTGATGTATTGTCTCCAGACAATGGACCAACCCAAGTTATCCCAGGTTCACATCTTTTTGGTAAATTTTGCGACGGCGATATTTCAGGATATGAAGATAAAATTCATAGTTGTCTTGGAAGAATGGGTACTGCAGTTTGTTTCAACAATCAAGTTTGGCATAGAGGTTCTAGAAATTCATCTTCTATCACCCGGTACATTACACAAATTACTTATGGGAAAAGATTAGTTGGTCATAAATATGCACCATTTATGAATTATCAGATGCCAAGTCATTGTTATGAAGGAGGAGATGAAAGATTGAAGAGAATTTTGGGATTTTTACCTCATGGAGCTTATGGTTGATGATAAATATTATTGGAAATGCTAACTATTTAGAGATTGAATGTATGAGTAAATAAGTAGTTTAAAAAAATCTAAAACTAATAGGCAGATGCCAGATAACCTGAGAGAAATTGTTTAATAACTATATATAGCAATCCGCGCTTATGTTGCGGGTAATTAAAAATTAAATAAAAAAGTTGAAACTCCTACCTTCTGGAGCTGTAAGAATAGTGCCTGTTGCCTAAAAAACAGTAAGATTTTTGCCACGAATATGCGGAGGATTGCTATATCATAGTTATACTATTTTCAAAAAAGGCTATTACATCGTAATTTTTGATTTATTCCTACAATAAAAAAATATAAATTACATAAATTCTAGAAATCAAACATTTTTTCCTCTTTAATATTTATGTTTTTATTCCACCTGTTCCCTGTTCCCTGTTCCCTGTTCCCTGTTCCCTGTTCCCTGTGTCGTGACTTTAGCAATATTTTATGAAATTGGTATTATTAAAGTATATTTCCTAGAAATGAGGTACAAGATTGAATAGTAAAACTGTCTAACTTTTTATCAGTTAATGACAGCCTATTCCATGTAACTAAGGTACAGTAATTATAGTGAATTTACTTTATAAGAATGAAAACTTAATTCCATACTTCAAAAACTATTTAAAAATTTATTGCCACTTTACTTCATAAACCTGGAATCCACTTTAATATTAATTACTTGAATTTTGTTCACAACCAATTTGCGATAATATAAATCCCAATCCTCTAATCAGTTGTAATATTAATTACTTGAATTTTGTTCACAACCAATTTGCGATAATATAAATCCCA
>NZ_JBNHEQ010000115.1:0-26560 GCF_050016015.1 Dapis hubbardiae BLCC-M172 | reverse complement strand
TAATATTAATTACTTGAATTTTGTTCACAACCAATTTGCGATAATATAAATCCCAATCCTCTAATCAGTTAATCAATTGTAGTATTTCGGTGGTAGTGACAAATCGCGATTTGCCCCTACAGGAGTCAGAAGTTATAATGTTTAAGCTTTTCAGCTCTTTTTAACTATTATAAAACTTGTTACGACCAATGTGCGGACTGCTATATATTTAAAAAATATCTAAATTAGAATTTGTAATTTTCAATGTAAATAACAAGGTAAAATCAACCAAATATTTTGCAATATATTTGTTTTTTTAAATTTATGAGGTATTAATTCTTTATTCAATTCTTAGTTTGAGATTGAGTATATTTTTCCCTAACCCGAAAGACAATACCTCAAACCTACGACTTACCAACTTTTTTCAATTTTATCTTTCCATGAAAGAATAAGATTTGGTATAAGACCTCGCATTTAATGGCAGGATTAAAATAAGAAATTAAAATAGTTGTAAATATCAAAATCTAACCATGCAGATAGTAGAAAAACAAACCACACAAACCCTAGAAAAACCTCTAATTATTGCTGGTAAAAAATTTTCCTCCCGTCTAATGACAGGCACAGGCAAATATCCTACTCTTGAGACAATGCAGCAAAGTATAGAGGCTAGTGGATGTGAAATTGTCACTGTTGCAGTACGACGGGTACAAACTCAAGCTCCTGGACATGAAGGGTTGGCAGAAGCTATAAATTGGCAAAAAATCTGGATGTTGCCTAATACTGCTGGTTGTCAAACGGCTGAAGATGCAGTGAGAGTAGCCAGGTTAGGCAGAGAAATGGCAAAACTGTTAGGCCAAGAAGATAATAATTTTGTCAAACTGGAAGTTATTCCTGACCCTAAATATTTATTGCCAGACCCCATCGGTACATTACAAGCTGCAGAACAATTAATTAAAGAAGGTTTTGCTGTCTTACCTTATATTAATGCTGACCCACTACTAGCTAAAAGACTTGAAGAAGTTGGTTGTGCCACAGTGATGCCTTTGGGTTCACCCATAGGTTCGGGCCAGGGAATCCAAAATGCAGCCAATATTTCCATAATTATTGACAATTCTACTGTTCCTGTGGTAGTTGATGCAGGAATAGGAACTCCTAGTGAAGCAACTCAAGCAATGGAAATGGGAGCTGATGCTTTACTAATTAATTCAGCGATCGCTTTATCCAAAAATCCACCCATGATGGCAAGAGCTATGGGAATGGCCACAGAATCAGGACGTTTAGCCTATCTAGCTGGCAGAATACCGAAAAAAGATTATGCAACTGCTTCTTCTCCGTTGACTGGAAGGATTAACAGTCCTGGCCTCTAGTAATAATTTCCTATATTTGCGAATTTTCTGTTAGTCTAGGTAATAATTAAAAAATAATAAGGAAAAAGGGTCTTTAATTATGCCATATACAACAGAAGAAGGTGGACGTTTAAATAATTTTGCTGTAGAGCCAAAAGTTTATCAAGCTGATGCTCCAGATCAGAAACAACAAATGAACTATCTTATTTTAGGAGCTTTAGGAGTTGTATTAATAGGTAGTTTGATGTTTGTGGCTTTCTCTGTATCAGCTTAGACTTTCAGTAGAAATTATTTAAAGACTTAACTAGGTTCCTGAAGTTTCAGGAGTCTAGTTTTTATTTTGGAACTAATTAATAATTAATAATTAATAATTAAAGCAGTTTTGGAGTCTTGGAGGTACAAAATTTTAGGACTTTAGGCAACAGCTCCAGAAGGCAACGATTGAATTAATCAACTGTACCTCACCGTCTGTGCAAAGTGCTGTAATAATTACCTCTTCTTTTTAAGAAGAAGATTGGTTAAAAGGAAATTTTTTTTGCCTGAAAGAAGATACTTTAAACCTTAATTTTTCGGTAAAGTATTTCAATTACCCTTTTTATTCATAACATTATTTTTTCGGTGGTCTTAAAGATGTAAGAATGTGGGTGAGTAGATTCCTTTAATTGTCATAAGGCAGACGAGCAGAATCATTACTTGTTTACCACTACCATTTTTTCATGCCTCGTATTATTCCTGACTCAGGTTAAATCAAGTTGAAAAATTTAGTATCAATAGAGAGAAAAGACAAGATAGAATAGAAAACGCAGGAAATTTATTGAAATTTCTAGGCATTTTCATAACTCCATTGGGCAAAACAACAGTTAAAATGAAAAATCAACTCCTAATAATAACATATATATAGCAATCCTCCGCATATTCGTGGCAAAAATCTTACTGCTTTTTAGGCAACAGGCACTATTGCTACAGCTCATCTGGATGGAGTTTCAGGTTTTTTATCTACTTTTTGATTTGTCATAACCTATTTAGGATTGCTACAGGAGTTTTTGACTTTTTACGAACAGAGAATAGAGACTAGAATTGTTGACATTCAAATTCAAAATAATTTGACTTATATATAGTTCTCAAAAATAATGCTTTATTTCACAACGACTTTACATTTTTGTATTTTCTCTAAACTTACTAATATCTACCATCTACCACCTTTTTTTTTAGGATAAATAGCAAACTTTTTCATATTTGATATTATTAATTATTGATAATTAAGAAGATATATTTCCCTTGAGTTGCTCAAATTATCATAATTAAATCAATAATTTAATATGTAACTGAATGCTTACATCATACCTGAATTTTATATCATAAAATCAAGTCAACATTATAACAATTAACTTACCCCCTAATAGAACTGTGATAGACATTAATGCCCCAACAATATCTAGATTGAATCGGCAAATCTATCAACGCTTGAAACAAGCCCTATCCTTAAATCTACGCCGCCAAGTTTTTATAGCGGTATGTGATAATCAACAGCTCAGAAATAGTATAGTTGAAAATTTACAAGCCGATTTAACAAATACTATAGATTGCAGTGAACAACAAGGAAACAGCAATAAAAATATATTATTCGTCACACTCAATTTAAACCTAAGTAATCCTAATCCAGTTACTCAAATTAATCAATGGTTTACCGAAAACCCTCAATTTAAAAAAACAGAAGAATATCAAATATTAGGATTTCAAATTATTGGAATAGAAAACTTGACCAAACAACCTTCAGTAGTTCAACGGTCATTCATTACTAATCTCAAAAAAATAGCAACAAATCTATCCAAATTAGAATCTAGTATCTTACTTTGGATAAATAAACCTTGGCTAAATACTATCAAACAGTCGGCACCAGAATTTTGGAATTGGCATACAGGTATATTTGAATTTGAAGGAGACCCCACCCCCATAACTCCCAGAAAAAAAAAATCATCATTACCAAACAAAAAAAAGCCTCAATCTTTCTCCCCATTAATAACTAGCAAACCTACCATCAACATAGTAAGACCATTAATGGCACTCGAACAAAAGTCTTACACTGTTGAATCAAAAAAATCTCAAGCTTATCTTCTTCCCCCAGCTCCACAAAAACTGCCAGAGCTGTCCATCAACCATAGCCAAAACCAGAAGAATATTCCACAGCCAGAATTAGAATTAGTAGAACTAGCAAATTTAGTATGGGCAGAAATTTCTAGAAACTCTGGAGAAGAAAAAAATTCCCAAGAAAAACAACAGTTTCAGATTATTAAAGAGATTCAAGATTTAAACAAATCTCAATATCCATCTCCAGAGTTAGTTGTAGCTTATCAAACTCTAGGGGATTTTCATCGCGATCGGATTTTAGCAGGGGAAGTCTCAGAGCAAAGTCTAATTATTGCCATTCGTGCTTATGAGATGGTCATCGAGTGGACATTTCAAGATACAGGAAATATCAGCCAATTTTCTCCATCCCAAATTCCTATTCTTGACATTCTTAATGACCTTGCCACCCTATACTGGATTTTATCTCGTCAAATCAAATCCAGTAAGTCTGATTCATTAGTTTATTTAGAGCGAAGTATTATTCTCTATCAAATGGCAATGGGTGAAATTACCCCATCCCAAAAAGATACTTATGCCAGACTACAAAAAAACTTAGGTTTAGCTTACGGAGACTTAGCTACCCATCAGGAGCCACAACAAAATTGGGAAAGTTCCATAATAGCTTATCAGGAAGCCATCTTTTATCTAGATAAAGTAGCTGATGCTCAAGATTATGCCACAACCTTAAATAATTTAGGGACAGCTTATTGGAATTTAGCCCAATATACTCAAGAAGTTGAGCATTTGCAAGGGGCAATTTCTGCTTATGCTGAAGCTATTGATTACTTTACGCCAGAAATTGAACCCTTAAACTATGCCATGATTCAAAATAACTTAGGTATAGCTTACTGGAACTTAGCTCAATTTCAGACAAAAGCATCAGAAACTCTAATTCTCAAAGCTATTGATGCCTATTTAATCGCCTTAAACTATCGTACTCCAGAAAATCTTCCCCTTGCTTATGCCGCAACAAAAAATAACTTAGGTACCGCCTATTGGCATTTAGCTAACCAATTTGAAGAACATCAAATTCGGAGTAAACTTTTCCATGAAGCGATCGCTGCTTATTCCCAAGCTGTAACTATTGCGCAACAGTTTTCTCCTTCTCAACTCACTTTCGACCTACTGGCCACTTATAATAATATTGGACTTGCCTATTATCAAATAGCTCTAGAATCGGATACCATATTAGACAAATATAGTCAAATTAGTAATTTAGAAGCAGCTTTGGAGCATCACTTACTAGGTCATAGTGAGATACCTGAGACTAATATGAATGAAATACAAGGAGAAGAAGCGAGTATAAATTACATTCTCAGAATTATTCGTATCTTCTACAGTAAGTATGGAATAGAAGGGCAAAATTTAGCTCTTTCTAAAATTCCTAGCAATTTATTACCTAAAATATTACTGATGTTGTAATCATATTGAGATAGTATATATAATCGTATTATTTTTTTTAAAGGTTATATCCATTAATTAGTATGATATGATTTTGTTCAACTAAGACATAATGAAACTTAATTTGAGTAAACCGCCTTCATTGTGATATAATAAACTTAGTTTGTCCTACTATATATCCAAGTATTTGAGTTGTCTTACTACATAGTTAACACCCAGAATATAGGGCAGAATACAAATCTTTTGTCAAGGTTAAATCAACTTGTTACCAACATACCTACAAATAATGGTATAAAGATAGTTAAAGATTTTGTTATTTACCAATAGGTAACCATAATCAACTAACTTAAGGTTGGACTGATAGTTAATATTTAAGCAATCATCAAAATCATAGTTTTAGTGTTTAAATAAAAAAAAAACTTTTCACTTTCATAAAAATTGTTAGTTCTTAACTGAAAACGGCGATTTAGTTTTATAATACTTTAGTTTATATTTAATATTTTTGTCATGGCCTCTGCAAAGATCCTAGTGGTTGATGACGACCCAGCAATCCGAACTTTAATTCATAGGTATTTGAGTCAACAAAACTATCAAGTAGAGTCTGCTGGAGATGGTAAAACAGCTCTAGAATTATTTAATAAATTTGCCCCAGACTTGGTAGTTTTAGATGTAAACTTACCTGATACAACTGGCTTTCAACTTTGCCAAGAAATGCAAAGGAATACAAATGTCTTTGTTTTAATGCTTACAAGTCTTGCAGATGAGGAGAGTAAAATACAAGGTTTTGAAGAGGGTGCAGATGATTATATTACAAAACCTTTCGGTTTAGTAGAACTAGGCGCTCGTGTAAGAGCTATTTTAAAACGCCAGAGATTAGTTTCGACTCCAGAGGCAGAAATTCTCAAACTTGGAGATTTAGCAATTGACCCCCTTGGTAGAGAAGTTCAAGTGAAGGGAGAATTAATTGCTTTGACGGCGCTAGAATTTGATCTACTATATTGCCTGGCCAGTAAACCTGGTCGTGCTTGGAAGCGGTCAGAATTAATCCAAGAAGTGTGGGATTGTGAATATGTGGGAGATGAACGGATTGTCGATGTGCATATTGGCCAAATACGGAAAAAGTTAGAGCATGAAAATAATAATCTGCCTAAGATTATAACTGTTAGGGGTGTTGGCTATAAGTTAGATATTCTATCGTTGTAGGGAACACTTAACTGGGAATAGGGAATATATTTTCACGCCAAAGACACAAAAAATGATTTTGTAAGTGACTTTTACTTCTCTAGATAAATGTGAAATTAAAGAACAAGTTTATTTTCTGGAGATATCTAATAGTTATAGTTAGTAAACTAGAGATGCCATAGTAATCCTGTTATAATCTGTAATTTAACAGGAAACTCTAACATCCTCTCCGTCATTTTGCATAGGATTCCGTTTGCGCAGCATTTAAGAGAAAAGGAAAGCAAACGGACAGAGATTCTTCAAGAATCTTAGCCCCTCGGCAAGCTAAACATCATTTTGTAGCCTCCAAACTTTGATAAATCTCAGTCGCTACTTCTGTACCACGACGAACACAATCTCCCAAAGCTACACCACCAATATAATTACTACAAAGATACACACCAGGCCAAGATTTTAAACCATGATTAATCTGATCCAGCCTAGAATTATGACCTAAATTATACTGAGGAATAGCACGAGACCATAAATGTACAGCCAGAACTTTTGGTTGTTCCGCATCTTGCTTTAATAAAGTTTGCCCAAGGTCTTGATGTACTCGTGAAACGATCGCCTCACTATCTAACTGAGAAATTCCTGGGTCTGTTGCACCCCCAATAAAATTAGTAAAAACTTGCCATCCTGGAGGTGTTCTACCAGGAAACAAAGCAGAAGACCAAATAGTACCAAGAGTCCTGATACCTTGACCTCTAGGAATCAAATTACCAAAGCCATCTATCTTTGCCTTAATAGAAGAAACAGGATATGCCAAAACTACACAAGCAACAGTAGGATAATAAAATTCATCGAAAGTAGAAGCAATTTCAGGCAATAAAGGTTTAAATAATTCAGAACAAAAATAAGCAGGAGTAGATAGAGCAATAGTACGAGTTTCTATTTGCTCAGAACCGTTGGGAGTAGAAAATTCTGCTATATAAGTTTGTTGTTCTGTACGACGAATACCAATGAGATGCCAATTTAGTTTTACCGCTTCTCCTAAATAAGTAGCGATCGCCTTTGGCAATGCCTCCAAACCCCCCCGGAAAGAACCTAACTCTCCAGGTTTAGTCTTGGGAATATTAGGCTCCTCAGCAACCTTTGACTTAGGATTTCTTTTAGCAGACAAAACAGCACCAGCCAAAAGTCCACCACCAATATCGGCCATTCTCGCTACTCTAGAAAAAGCAGCAGTAGCACTAAGTTGACTAGGGTTTCCAGCATAAACGCCAGAAACAAAAGGTTCTACCAATCGCTGCATCACCTCCACACCCAGATGTCTTTGGAAAAATTGAGATACAGTTTCTTCTCCCCCTTGCTGAGACAGACCAGTACCCACAGCAGGTGGCACAAAACCCAAAGCACCAACTAAAGCGCGTAACTTTCCAGAATCACTCAGTAGCTTAGACTGTAACATCGCCGTTGGACCCATTGGCACTGGTAGTAATTGACCATTCCAATAAACATAGCGAGGTAGCTTACGATCTGCAAAAATTAAATCCTGTTTAAGGCCAACATCTACCGCCAACTTTAGCAGTTCAGGTGTAGGAGAAAAACTATTAGGACCTTCTTCCCAAATAAAATCTCCTTGAGAAACAGTTGTAATATTACCCCCTACTCGATTTTGGCTCTCAGCAACTAAAATCTTCAAGGGTGAATTATTACTTAATTTTGTGAGTTTGTGGGCTAAACTCAACCCACTAATACCTGCACCCACGACTAAGACATCTAACACTTCTGTCATTTGTTCCTAAATATTCAGTTCTGCTATAAATTAAAGCTGTGGAATTTCACCACAGCTTTAGAGTGAACCTCTAAGACCGAATTAGTAAATTAAGGTCTGAGATTCTACGGAAGTTGTGTCCAATTCCTCAATCCAATTTTCAGACACAATGTGCAACATTTAAGATATCCCAGTCTGATTCTTCTAACACAATCATTTTTTTTCAACAACCTATATAGTTCAAGTTAGGACCTAAGTAACTGGCCTAAACACAAGTAAAATTTTTTAGTTCTCTATTATTCTCAATATTCTCACAGAATAATGTAGAAAAAAATTTTTCCAAAACACTAATAAACCCCGTCCTCACATTATTCAACCTGATTCGATCGCCGTCGCAGTAACTATCATAATTTAGTGTTCTATAATACCAGCAACATTCATAGCAGTGGACTTATTTTAGCTGCTGCATACAATTTGCACAATGCTGCTTATAGAACCCATGAAAGGATCTATTTAAAATTATAGATTGAGAGTAGGCGCGATTTCCGTGCCGGAATGCTCCTAATTACGCGGAAAGCGACAGCATTCGGTTTGCGCAGCATTCCGCAGGAAACGAAATCGCCCGTACGGGAGTGGGGGAGTGGGGGAGATGGGGAGATGGGGTGTATTAGATATCTGCCACTCATCCCATCATCAAATCAATTATTACCCATTTTTTATCAATTAATTCTCCACCAGGACTTATTTTCTGGAGATACAGTTAGGGCTTCTTATAGATCCCAAATGGGATATATTTAGAATATAGAAGGGGATGGTGGGGAGATGGGGGCATTTTTCTAAATTTATTTTATTTCTCTATACTCCTGACTTATGAATGTTGAGGACTTGCTCCTTTACTAAAAACCCACACCGCCTGCCCATATTCCAAATGCTTCTATAGAACCCCTAAAAGTATTTTTACCTAGAAGTAAATTTTTGAGGCATGGAGTCGTCTGTAGAGATAGGAAATACAGCGAAAAGATGGAAAAATACTCTAATACACCCCATCACACCATCACCCCATCACCCCATCACCCCATCACACCGTCTATTTTTCAATAAAACCCATTTGGGGTCTATACATGATGTTGGAAAAGGGTTTCTAGGTAAACTCTAGCAGCTTGACGATAATAGGGAGATGTTTCTGGTGTACCGCTATCTCCATTCTGTAACAAAAATAGTGACAAAGCTGCGGAAAAAACACGGTCTTGATCCCAGTCAGGGTGGGTTTCTAAGTAGATTTTAAGGGATTCATGCAGTGCTTCAGGAATTTCGGCCAGAATACTAACAGTTACGTTCATCTTTAGTAGGGTTCTCTATAATATTTTTTCTTCTTCATAGTCCTTAGTTATGGCCATTAACCACTAACTTTGAACTACCAATGTCGCATCATTGTGCATTAAGAGGGGGTAGGTTTGTCAATGTTGAGAAATATTACAACCTACTTTCGATCAATAAAAGATTTACGAAATCATCAGTGTTTCATCGCATTTTTTGTTACAAAAATTCATAAAAAATGGCAAAAATGAAGGAATTTACCTGTGATTGAACAAAATCCCCAATACATTTACAAGAGTATTATGACATCGTTGAACTCTGTGGAAAATCCTGTTTAATCTGTGGAAAACATTGAACTTGCTTGTGGAAATGCTGTGGAATGAATGTGGAAAATTACTCTAAAAGATAAGAATTCTGAACTACTTCAAAAAATGAAAATTAGAAATCGAAATTAGGTATAGATTTTAAATAGTAGATTACAGCTATAGTAACTAATTTTGAGAGTGGGATTTTTTTGCTTGTTAGTGACTATTTTTCAACTGTTCTTCATTAATTGATAATAGATAATGAATATATGGATAATTACCTCTTTAACAATTGATAATCAATAATGGAGAGTGGATCGTAAAAATTCTCTCTAATTATCAATTATCCATTGAAAAGGAGAGGCTTTAAACCTTTTACAAAGGTAGACTACAAAACTTATGCCTTATGCCTTCTGCCTTCTGCTATAGAAAAAAATTATCTAACAAATACCTGGAATATAGACTTGAAATTAAGTTATCACATCAAACTAGATTTGTATTTTAAGAGTAAAACATAATGCTTTTTCGAGGTTAGTAGTTTGATTCTATCAAGTCAATATCATCAGGTACGATATACCATGGAATAGTAAATACATGGAATAATTCATACCTGGTTGTTTTTTAATAGCCTTTTTGTCAGCTTGGGGAAACATAAGTATTTATACGACTCTTGTTATAACACTAAACTTTCCTTCTAGGACGTTGCTCTAGACCAAAATTGTCGGTAAAAAATGTTATGATTAAACAAGTTCAATCCTCTTTTCGCAGGATTCTACTATCTCGAATATTGCTACTTACTGTACCAGTATTAATACTGGGTCAGTATATAATATACAGACAAGCACGTTCTACTCTTCTAGACACTGCTCGTCAAAACCTGAAAGAAAGTGCAGATAGAAAGGCAGAAGATATTCAACAGTGGGCAAAATCCCTGGAATCGAATTTAGTTAGTGCCAGCCAAAGCTATGTACTTCAATCTGGTACAGCTCAAGAGTATCAAAGTTATGTTGAAAAGTTATACAAAATGTTATCTGGCCAGGTAAGTTGCGTTCAATTAAGTAACTTACAAACTGAGCAGATCGTTGCTAATACTTGTGGTGCTAAACCAATACATTCCTTATCAGAAAATATATGGCCTCAACAGCAGAAACAACTGATTACTAATAACTCCAATATTTACATGAGTTACATACAACCAGAACAATTAACCTCAGAGGGTGAATCAAATCATCAGGAAGTCAATCAAAAAACACAAGTTAGCTTAGGTTTAAGTGTACCAGTATATCTTGCTGAAGGTGGCGAAAGAAAATTGCGGTATGCCTTGAGTATTAAGTCAGCTTTACCAATGCAAACTAACAGAAAAAGAGGCTCACTGACAGGTTCAACTGTAGTAATTGATTATAAAGGTACGATATTAGCTAGTCCAGACCCTAGCAGACTAGGACGTAATATTTCTGAAGGGCCAGATGCAGGAAAACTAGAAAGTATTATCAGAAATGCACAGGAAGGCAAAAAAGATTTTGCCCACATATTTTCTTTTGAGGAAACAGATATTTCTAGTAGAAATGGGGGGAATGGTAAAAGTAAAAATCATTTGAGAGAGATTATTGATGAACTAAAAAAAATATTGCCTGAATTGTTAGGACTTAAATTATCAGCAGATAATGAATTTTTAGCGGGGTATGTTGCTATTCCTAGTCCTATAGATAGAGATAATGATAATCAGTGGATTGTTTTAGCAATTACACCTATAGATTTTGCTTTATCTGGTCTTAGAGAAGTTCAAAAGGTTCTAATTATTCTGATTTTAGGTTTAGTTGCTGCTAGTATAATAGCAAGTATTTATTTAGCTCGCGATTTAGCTCGTCCTTTAGAAAAATTGCGAGACTATGCGATTACTGTTAGTGATTTAGACTCTCCCAAGAAAGTACCTCAAAACATAAAAATTCGCGAGTTTAATCAACTAGCAATTTCATTACAGAATATGGTAGAGAGGCTAAAGAGGTGGGCTTATCAACTAGAAGTAACTTCTAAAGAGGCTCAGGTTGCTAACCAGTTAAAAAGTGAATTTTTGGCGAATATTTCCCATGAGTTAAGAACTCCACTTAACGGAATTATTGGTTCACTGCAATTAATTTGTGATGATTTTTGTGATAGTAGGGAAGAAGAAATAGATTTCTTGAAACAAGCTAATGATTCGGCTATTCATTTGCTAAGAATTATTGATGATATTCTGGATATCCGTAGAATTGATTCAGGAACTTTATCTATGATCTTTGAGGATGTCAATATTATCAAATTATTACAAGAGACAGTGGATTCATTTAAAGACAATCTTCAACAAAAATCTCTACTGTTAAAACTAAATATTCCTCCACAAGTAATCATTGTTGACGCTGATAGAGAAAAGTTAAAACAGGTGTTTGAAAATGTTATTAATAATGCAATTAAGTTTACAGAAGAAGGTAGTATTAATATTTATCTTAGTCTCAAATATAATGAATCAAGTATTTGTGAAAATACCAATTATGTAATGGATTTTCAGGGTGAGAAAGTAAATGAGGTTGTAGTTACAATTCAAGATACAGGAATTGGTATTAATTTAGAACAACAGGATAAATTATTTCAACCTTTTGTCATGGTAGATGGTACAAAAACCCGCAAATTTGGTGGCAATGGATTAGGATTAGCGATTTCTCGTAGTCTGATGGAAATGGTGAATGGTGATATTAAATTATCTAGTGAAGGCATAAATCAAGGAACTACAGTTATTATTAGTATGCCAATTAAGCAAATACTATCATCTGAAGAAAAACTGTATATTTCAACAGAAATTAACTCAAAATAAGACGATCAAAAAAAATAGCTAGAAAACTGCTTTTTGCTCCATGCAAGTTTAGATTTTGGATTTTGAACTGGTATACAAATTCCTGGTTACTACCTAAACACAACGTTGAGAGTATTTCAATAATTAATAATTATTAATTATTAGTTATTACCTCTTATGTAATAGAAGGATTGGCTAAAAGGAATTTTTTTTCTTCTCTTGGTCGATTGGATATGGCGAGGTTTCCCGCTCTTGCAGAGCCGCTCCGCTTTTTATGCTCTTAAAAGAGGAAGCTTCAGCAATTAACAATGTTCATGTGACGAGGTGCCGTTTGCGCAGCATGACCTAGGAATACAATTAATAATTAATAATTACCCCTTCTCAATAATTAACAATTAACAATTTTCATGTCGGCAACAGCCGTTTGCGCAGCATGACCTAGGAATACAATTAATAATTATTACGGCGCTTAGGAGCAATATATCAACTATTTACCCAGCCAGACCCTCTGAAATTATTAATAATTAATGAGGTACATTAATTATTAATTATAAGGGGAGGCTTCAAGGTGTGAATTGTTGAATGAATAATACCAATTCCCATGCATTAATGCTATACTTGAGTGACACTTCAGTTATTAAGTAATTAACACAGGTAAAATAAATTATTACCTAATTATTAGTCAGTTAATGTTCATTATTCTTCTGTGTACGGACGCCCTTATGCAACGTCCCTCCTCCAGCTAATCAAATATAGCAAGGTTTTTGAGAAATGGTATAATTAATTGAATATCAACTCCTAATTAATAATTATTAACTATTAACTATTAATTATTAATTATTCGGTAACTACCTAAATTTTTTGGTGAGAATATACATTTTTTTCCCACACTCCCCACACCCCCCACACTTCCTATACCATTACTCGAAGACCACCATTAATATTTTAAGATTGCTCACATCTGATTGTTTTTCCTCCTTGCTGAAGAGAATCATTTAAAGCACAGAGTATTCCTACTAAATCAGCACCTACCCAACCAGAAGAAATTTTTGAAGTAGTATTCTGACTAACACAATTTAAAAATTCATTGCACACTTGAGCTAAAGGTTCAGCTTTTTCAACTGCTAAAACTTCCCGACTGACATCTACTGCTTTCCAACGACTGTCCAGATATTCTAAATGACCATGCTGAATAACTAAAGGTTGCTCGGCTGACATTTCATCAAAAATTAATGTTCCTTGACTACCGACTACTCCTAAACGACGTTGTTTATCTGGGTTGAGCCAACACAGATGTAAAAAAGCTTGAAAACCACTAGGATAAGTCAGTTTAGCCATAACTAAATCTGACTGTGGCGGTTGTTGGGGGAGCCAGACTGTACCGTTTGCTTGTACTTCCACAGGTGTTTCCTGTAACCAAGCATTCAAAATACAAATATCGTGAATTGCTAAATCCCAAAGTGCATCAACATCGGGGCGCACAGGTTCAATATGAGTCCGTGTAGCATAGCCATAACGTAAGTCTCCTAACCTACCTTCTGTAACTATAGTTTTCCCTGCTTGTACAACGGAATTAAATAAGTAAGTGTGATCTATAAAAAGTTGACGTTGTTGTTGTTCGGCTAATTTACATAGTGCAACTGACTCTGAATATTCAAGGGTTAAAGGTTTTTCCGAAAAAACGTGATAACCTTTTTTCAGAGCAGCACTAATAATCTCGTAGTGGGTAGAAGCTGGAGTCGCGATCGCTACTGCTGTAATTCCTGGTAGTTCTAATGCTTCTTTCCAACTCTCTATTAAAATGATATCTTTATCTAATTGCAACCGCTCTTGAATTGCTTGTAATTGTTTTGGGTTAGGATCTACTAGAGCAATAACCCGAGATTGAGAATGATTAAGGAAGTTCCGAACTAAGTGAACTCCCCAACGACCTGCACCAAATATAACTATTCCTATTTCCATAAGTTTAAATATAAAAAATTGAGCTGATTTGAATTTGCATTGACTGGTGTTTTAACCCTATCATATTCAGATTAGTATGTCGAATACTATAGCAATATGATTTAAGTTGTGAGATATTGGAGAGTTAAAGGGAAAAGGGAACGGGGAACAGGGAACAGAGAAGAAGAAAAAAATGTATCTTAATTTATAAGATAACTGCTATATTGTATCCTTTTCAGGAACACCTCAATTCTCACAACGGTCTTCTTGATTGCTATAGAGTTTTTCATCTAACTGTTAAAATTTTGATTTGTCAATTTCTGTCAAAGACTTCTGATAAAAGTTAAAATTTAATCTTTTTTCGTCTTCTTTTCCTGTTTTATATTTTCTATTCCCGACTGCTGCAAGAAATCTAAAGCAGACTTGGCTGCGGCTTGCTCTGCAGCTTTAATTGATGGTCCCTTACCTACACCAAGTTTTTTGTCTTTAAACCAAACTTCTGCCAAGAAACGTCCACGATCGCCATGAATCTTATTTGCTTCCTGAACTTGATAATTTGGTAGTGTTTTGTAATGACCTTGAGTCCATTCTTGGAGAGCAGCTTTATAGTTTTGGCGGGCAGGATCGCTGCGAATTTCTGCAATTAACTTTTCAAAGTGATAATCTAGCCAAGGGCGGATTAATTCTAAGTTATGGGTGCTTAAATAGAGAGCAGCTAAAACAGCTTCAAAAGAGTCTGCTAGTCGAGACTCTTCTCCAGCTTTATCTCCTGCTGCACTTTTGGATACCAGTAAATAGCGACCCCATCCATATTTATTGGCGATTTGTGCTAGAGAGCGATCGCTAACTAAAATGGAACGAATGGCAGCAAATTCTCCTACAGGACAATGAGGATAATTTTCCAACAGTAACTCGGCAGCGACCAGTCGCACTACTGCATCTCCTACAAACTCTAACTTTTCATAGTTATGTGTTGATGAAACTGTAGAGTGGGTTAAAGCCAAGTCTAGCAAATTCCATTTAATTGCACTATGTTGAGGGATAGATAATTTTTCGACTAAAGATTTAAGTTGCTTTTGGCGTGGATGATATATTTGAGTCATCTAAAACAAAATCGGTATTTGGGAGATCCGTCAGCTTTAGCTACGGGGGGATAAAGGATTTTAGTCATCTACAAAAAATCAGTAGTTGGGAAACCTGTCATTAATTGATAGTGGATGAGGAAAACTCTCTCTAAGGATCAATTATTAGGAGAGACTTTAAACCTTACCTTATATAACTTATATATCATTATATTGGATATCTTATGGGTTAATATCATGTCCGGATAAGAGCGCGATAGAACTCCGTTCCGCTGACGCGTTAACGCAGTTGTGCGCCAGCAATCAAAAAACTTTCTCCTCCTTGTAACTTAAAATTTCCTATTTTTCCGTCCTGACTCTTGTACGGGCGATTAGCCTTTGCGGAGCATGACCTTAGGAAATTGCCCCTACGACTCCTCCATCGTTATTTATAACTATTCAACCGGACATGATATAATAATATCTTAGTGTAGCAATTCTATTTAACTTCCCTGGCGGGAAGTCCCGCGCTCTCCCGCACCTTTAGCGTCGTATGGGAAAGCCAGGGCAAAGATTCGGATACCTCCACAAGCTAAACGTTCATAAGCCCTTGACAAGCTAGGAGGATTTTGTTATTGTAAGCGTCATCACAGGGGGAGGACATCACCTTTGTTAAAACAGCGGTCAGTTTTTGCTGACTGAAGAATCCCGCTTTCTCGCGAATATAGCAACGTCGGGAGTATGTCAAAAAGTACAGGTAATATTTTTGTGGTAGGAGCGATTTCAGTTCCGGAATACTTTCCTTCGGAATGCTCTGCAAACGTAAACGCGTTTGCGCAGCATTCCGCAGGAAATCGCTCTTATCGGTCGTGTATGATTAGATATTTTTCGTAAGTCCTGTCATCAAAATTGTCAACCCTACCTAGTTTAAACTAAGCAATAGCTAAACGACCTTCTGCTTGACCAAACCTAATATAGTGTTCTAACCCATTGACAAAAATTCCATTTGCTACAGCATTGGCAACTCCTGGGTTAGTTATCAGATAAAATTCCTCGTCAAAAGCAAATTGAGGCGATCGCCCTTCGGAAAACCCAAACTCTAACCAATGCTCAAACCCACTACTAAATAAACCGTTTGCCACAGCATTCGCTACAGCAGGATTTTCTATTAAATAAAGACTTTCGTTGAAAGTCTCAGGAATATTGGGAGGAGGAACAAAAGGCGGAATACTAGGAGAAGAATTATTGCTCGTGAGTTTAGCAACAAAAGCGTCTTCTATTATATCTACATTATCAACTTGACTAACTTGTAGAAAAGGTTCTAGAGGAAAAGTCGGGATAGTGAAACCGACAAAATAAGCATTACCAATTTCATCTACTACAATATCATTACCGAACACGCCAAGATTATCATTTATCCGGAAGGGAATAGAATATTCTATAGCTTGACCATCGTTAGATATTTTACTAACAACAGTATTGGCAAAATCATTGTTGCTGATAATATGACTATTTCCTCCAGCATCAATATCTATACTCTCAATAGACTCGAAGTTTTCCGTACCTAAGTAAGTAGCATATTCAAGGTCGCGATCGCTATTAATTTTAATCAATATTCCATCACTTTCTCCTCCACCAAAAGTATTTTGCAAAGCATTAACAGTGGGAAACTGACCTACTGGAGGTACTACTGCATCACCACCAATAATTTGACTACCGGAATTTCCTGCTACATAAATATTACCAAAATCATCTATAGCAATACCATTACCAATATCTCCATCCACGCCGCCATAGTAAGTGGAAAAAATTAGATCACTAGCATCACTATTAAGTTGAGCAATAAAAATATCTGCGTCTCCCCCTATAATATTTTGTACTGCATTTATAGTTGGGAAATCAAAGGAACGAGTTTCACCAGTAATATAAGCATTACCATTATTATCAACAGTAATATCCTGACTTATTTCTGTGTCATTTCCACCCAATAAAGTTGAGTAAATTAACTGATTTCCATTGGTAGATATTTTACTGACAAAAGCATCTCGGTTAAATTCACTAATTAGAGTATTTTGTAGAGCATTTTCAGTAGTCGGAAAATTACCAATTCCAGGAATAGGTTGAATTGGAAAACGGAGTACAGCACCAGTATCTCCTGTTATATAAGCATTGCCATTATTATCTACAGAAATAGCACTGCTAAAATCGTTATCCTGCCCACCTAAATAAGTAGAATAAAGGATATTACTCCCGTCATTAGATAGTTTAACAACAAAAGCATCACCAGAAAATTCACCTCCTCCGTAGGTATTTTGCAGAGCATTTACTGTCGGAAAGTCAATAGAATTAGTATTACCTGTGACGTAAATATCTCCAGTTATATCTACAGCAATATCTGTACCAAAATCTCCACCACTTCCACCTATATATGTGGCATAAATTAGAGTTCCATCAGGGGAATATTTAGCAACAAAAGCATCACCATTTCCAAATTCATCACCTCCACCAAAGCTATTTTGTACAGCATTTGGAGTAATGGGAAAGTCTATAGAGTTGGTACTGCCAGTTATATAAGTATTGCCTTGATTATCAATAGTTATTCCTGTTCCTTCTTCTAAGTTACTACCTCCTATTAAGTCAGAAAATTCTAGACTTGGGTCGTTTGTTGTGGGAAGTTGGGAAGCTTGAATAAAACGATGAGCATTAATTAAAATTTCATCATTATCATTGTTAGGATTATTGGTCTCTGTTATATTCTCAGAAATTTCAGGTAAATTTTCCACCACACTAATTATTTCTAGAGGAATTTCACCTGGTACCTGTAAAAAATCAGGTATTAATGTTGACTCTGAATTTACAAATAATGATTCTTCAGACATAATTTGTACAAATTAAGTTTTAGTTTTGCTTGAAAATTGCATTAATTATTCTACAATAAAAATTAGACTTTTTCAACGATTCAATAAATTTGCTTGAGACTCTTTTATCAACCTTAGATAGAATCTCTCTAAATTTTTTTGGTTGGCTATGTCTATAAGTTGTAGCAGTTTTTCTTTAGTGATATTATTGAAAAATCAAGGTATAAAACCTCTCAACTTATAGAGAAAAAGCGGTTGTTGTTTCCAGGCAGAAGTATAATACCATTTCTCAAAAACCTTGCTATATTTGATTAGGTGGAGGAGGGACGTTGCATAAGGGCGTCCGTACGGGAGTGTGGGAGGTGGGGGGAAGGGACGTTGCATAAGGGCGTCCGTACACAGAAGAATAATGAACATTAACTGACTAATAATTAGGTAATAATTTATTTTACCTGTGTTAATTACTTGATAACTGAAGTGTCACTCAAGTATAGCATTAATGCATGGGAATTGGTATAAGTTGTAGATTCTATATCTAGAAAAGTTAAAAATGCTATAACTAACTAGGTCTAATTAAATAGAAAATGCTCTGTGTTATGAATTATAACTTTTCGCTAGATGGGTTTATATGGGATTTTATAAATTTTTTTGTCTACCTACTTAATAGCATTTTATTGTAAAATTGCCCTTAATAAGTTTCTCTTAAACCTTTTCATTTTAGAAAGCTATTTCTATCATTTTTATCTTTTTTTTTAATATTTATTCCTTCTTACTTATTACCGAAATAATTAATAATTAAATAATTAAGCAATTAAATAATTAGATAATTCACGCCTTGAAGCCTCCCCTTTCAAGGGAAAAAAGCGGTCGTTTGCGAAACGCCATATCTAATCGACCAAGAGAAATAAATCTTTTCCTTATTGGTCTTACCTCTCCCTTTTAGGGAGAGGTAATTATCAATTATCCATTATCAATTATCCATTAATGAATTCTTCCTTCTTACTTTTACCAAAGGATAAATATCTGCATCACTAGCCGACCATTCCCACATTGAACCAGAATAATTTTTGACCTGAAATCCTAAATCTGCTAATACAGAACTTGACCAAGCAGAGCGTACTCCACCTGTACAATAAGTCACTACATTTTTATCTTTAGTAATTCCTTTTTTTGCCAACATTTCTAAAATTTTATCCCGCGATAATAACATTCCATTTTCATCTAACCAATCCTTAAAATATATGTGAACTGCCCCAGGAATATGACCGCCACGTTCTTCTCCATGAGGTGTTTTTCCAGCATATTCTCGTAGCTCCCTTGTGTCAATAATTATTAGATTATTATTTTCTAAGTTTGGTTTTAATTCATTCTGACTAATTTGCCAATTTTTGCTTCGGTTAACAACAAAATCTCCCCTGACAGAGAAAGTATTATTAACCAAATTAACTGTAGGAAAACCTGCTTTTACTAAAGCAGTAAAACCACCATCAATTAAGAAGGCTTTTTGATGTCCTAAAGTGCGTAACATCCAAACTATTCTACCATCTTCTCCCCAACCATTTATAGTGTTGCCAAATACTATTACTGGTTGATCATTATAAATGCCAATTGTTTGTAATTTTTCTGTCAAAATTTTGTCATCTATGAGTAATTTTCCTTTAAATGGTAATTTAGCCTGAGAAAATTCTTTCCAACTTACACAACTTGCATTTGCTAAACTTTTACGTTTGAAAATTTTACAAGAACGAGCATCTAAAATTGTTGCTCCTTCTTGTACTAATTTTTGAGCTTGAGTAGTATTAATTATCCATTGGTTATTAGTGGGTATTTGCTGTGATAATTCCTGAATAACAAATTGAGAATTTATAGATGGATTTTTTAGTATCTTGGCAGTTTGAATTGAGTGAGTAAAGACTAATGTAGAAATTAATCCAAATATGATTAATCCTACTACTACCATAATTTTTATCGGACTTAAATTTAAACTGTTAAACATATAACAACCCTATTGAGATTGTAATATTTTGGTGGTAGGGGCGTTTCATGTCGCGCAGCGAAACGGCCGTTAGCTACGCACAACTTTCCTATCGGAATGCTCCGCAAACGTTAACGCCCTTACAGGAGTCATAATTCAGAATTTTCAAGCTTTTCAGCTCAACTTAACTATTATAGAAATTGTCACGACCAATTCAGGATTGCTATATATAGTAATTCTTACTAAGAGTGAAGTAAAAAAACTTTAAATTTCATCCTAAAAGTAAGAGGGAGAAAAAAACTCGCACTTTTTTTAGACACGCAAAAGCTAAAGCATTTATCAGTACATAAGCCAAATTATTTACCTATTTTAATTTGATCCGCTCTTGACATAGATGTGTAATTAATTTTGCATAAGCACTGATATAAATGCTTTGAGATTTAGTTAGTAAGCCATCATTATAATTACCTACTTTTTCTCTCAAGTTTTTGCTCTTAATTGAGCTGTACAATTTACTCCTTTTCTCCCTTTTTCCTTTTTCCTTCTTCTTTCTTCCTTCTTCCTGTATTACTTCTTACTTTTTACTTTTTTTTAATCCCAAATCAACAGCAATTCTATGGGCACAAGCAAAACCAGAAAATGCTACAGCATTCAAACCTTGACCAGGAAATGTACTATCTCCAACACAATATAAACCAGGTATTGGAGTACGATTAAATGGCATTCCTAATAAACCTTTTAACTTACGCTGAGGAATAGGTCCGTAAGTTCCATCTTGTCGGTTTAAAAATTTTTGATGGGAGCGAGCTGTTCCTACTTCTATATGATCTAAACCTGCATTTAAACTGGGAAAAATATTTTCTAACCTATTAATAACTCCTTGTGCTGCTACTTCTTTTTTTGCTTCATATTCTTGAGCTGATAATTTTTGCCAATCTTCTATATAACTAGGTGTAAAAGTATGAACAATATGATATCCTTCTGGCGCTAAACTTGGGTCTAATAATGTCGGAATAGAAACAAAAATTGTACCTTCTGGTTCCTCCATTTTCTCCCAATTTTCTAAGAGAATATGATGACATTCTGTACCTTGAGGAAATACTTTAGCTTCTACTCCTAAATGCAAACTTAAAAAACTTGGTGATTTTTGATAATTACTCCGCCATTTCATCTCACTTGAGGGTATATTTTTTTCGGGAACTAATTTGCCAAAAGTATCCCATCTTGTGGCGTTAGAAATAATTCGTTTACCTCGATAAATTTTACCATTAGTTAATTCCACTCCTACGGCTTTTCCGTTTTCGATGATAATTTTTTTAACACGGGATTTATATTGAATTTCTCCTCCATTTTTTTCCAAACCTTCTACCAATTTTTGCGCAATTTTTCCTACGCCGCCTTTAGGATAATTAATACCTCCATAATGTCGGTCAGAAAATACCATACCAGCATTAATCATTGGTGTTAAATCTGCCGGAACTACTGACCAACAATAACATTCCATATCAATAAATTTTAATAACTCAGAATCATGAATATATCGACGGGCAACATCTCCGACATTTTGGGGTAAATACTTTAATAACCCTAAACAAGAACCAGGATTTTGAAAAAATGATTTGGAGAGATATTTTAGTTCTTCTAGAGATAATAACTCCATAGAATTAAGACAATTAAATACTGCCCAACATTCATCATAAAATTGTCTAATTCCTTTCCTTTCATGGGGAAACTTTTGAGTTAATTCTTCTATAAACTTTTCATAGTTTTGGTGAACTTTTAATTCTAAATTATCTGGTAAGTGATAATGTATTTGTACAGGATCGGGAATTGTTTCTATACTAACATTCACTGCATCCAAAGCACGGGTAAGTAAATTTGTTGTGCCTTTTTTCCCAAAGCCAAATATCATTGATGCACCAACATCAAATGTGTATCCTTTTCTTTCAAAGTAACCCGAACTACCACCAGGAATAATATAACTTTCTAAGACTATAACTTTGGCTCCTTTCGCTACAAGTTGAGTAGCTGTAACTAAACCACCTATACCAGAGCCAATTACAATTGCATCATATTCAGGTATTGCCATAAATTTGTCAGTTAATAAGGGAGATGTCATTTCAGTTATCAGTTAGCCTCCTATCGGAGGAACTGCGTTAACAGTTATCAGTAACTCGCGGCTGTTGCCAGAGGCTTAATATAAGGAATATTCTCTTTTTTTTATCCCCTTAAAAGGGCAGGCTTGAGACCAGAATTTTCCGGTCATAGATACTGCCATACTAAGCCTTTGATAATTTTCTTCATTTTAGTCTATTACTGATGATTTTTATAGTATCATAATTTAGACACACCACACCCATAAACCTTTTTTTTCGTAGATAATTAATAATTAATAATTAATAATTAATAATTCAGATGACAGGGCTTTTGAGATTGTCAATTGTTAATTGCTGAAGCATCCAAACAAGAAACGTAAGCATTCAGCTATTAGCAGTCAGCAATCAGCAAGAAAAACCTACGCTTAAGGACGGGGTTTAAATAAATATAGATTTTAAGGTCAAGGGTGCAATATGTGAGTAGTCAGAAAAATCTGACTCCATTAATAAAGCTTTCCTATATGCACTAAAAGCAATAGCTGAGAGCTGTTAGCGAAGCTCCTCTGAAAGAGGCGAGCTGACGGCTGAATGCTTACCAAGAAACCGAGTTTATTGCTCTGATTATTGTTTTTCAAATCACGAAATTTAGTTGATAAATCCGGTTTATGCATAAGTCCTATTCATATGATAAACTCTAGATCAATATAGCAATTCCCATCTCTGAGTGAGGTACAAAATTCGTTTATTTTAGGGAGTAGGTAGGGACGTTAAATGCAACGCCTGTAGGTCTTCATTAATGGATAATTGATAATTACTTCTCCCTTTTAGGGAGAGGATTGACCAGGAAGGAAAAGATTTATTTTTTTCCCCTTTCAAGGGGAGGCTTCAAGGCGTGAATTATCTAATTATTTAATTGTTTAATTATTAATTATTTCGGTAATAATTCAGGAAATAGGGAATAGAAAAGAATAAAAATAACTGTACCTCACTAACTTGATAAACGCTATTATAGCAGTTTCAAAAAATACTACTACATGAACTTTTTTTTGTAGTTAGGGAAGACGTGGATTTTACCATACAGGAAAATTCAATAAAGAGCAAGGATATTCCCAATTCCCTATAACAACCTTTTTTGAATTTGGTATAATTCTGATGTTTTATCAGAAAATATTTATTGATTAGTACATATCTGTGGTAATTTGAAATTAATCAGGACTTATGCACCCGAACCCAGAAATCCAGTTTTTTCGGATATGTCTTTTGTTCCAACATAAGATTTTTCCTAGCAACCGAGTTTCTTGGCGTAAATCTGTCCTATAAATATTAGCTATTATCACAGTCTTTATAAAGCGAAATGTTTTTGGAGGGTTGCTCAACATCCCTGTGAAAAAAACAACTTATCTACGGGCGAATGGCCATTCGCCCCTACTGACTTCTAATTTTTGACTTCGTTAAGGGGAAATTTGAAAATTATGGCTCCACAACTTCGTGTTTATGTCCCACCTCATCCATTGGTAAAGCATTGGTTGGGTATTGCTCGTGATGTTAATACACCCTCAGCATTGTTTCGCTCTGCAATTACAGAATTAGGTAGATGGTTAACTTATGAAGCGATTCGAGATTGGTTGCCTGTGGTAGAAACAACAATACAAACTCCTGTAGCTGAATGTTCTGCTACTTTTGTCAATCCTCAAGCTCCTATAGTAGTAATACCTATCCTCCGAGCTGGGCTGGGATTATTAGAAGGCGCTCAAACTGTTTTACCCTTGGCGTCTATCTATCATTTAGGTTTGGTCAGAAATGAAGAAACTCTCGAAGTTAGTTGTTATTTGAATAAGCTTCCTTCAGAATTTGACCCTAACGTTCGGGTTTTGATTTGTGACCCAATGTTAGCTACTGGTGGTACAATTATGCAGGCTATGGCCGAATTAACTCAGCGTGGAGTTGACCCCAGTGTTATACGAATTATTTCTGTGGTAGCTGCTACACCTGCTCTACAAAAACTAGGTACTACTTATCCAAGTTTGGCTATTTATACGGCAACTATTGATGAGATTGTCAATGATGTTGGTTATATTGTGCCGGGCCTTGGTGATGCGGGCGATCGGATTTTTGGTACTTAGGAATTCTTCAATAATTGATAATGGATAATTGATAATGAAAACTCTCTCTAATTATTAATTATTGGGATTTTCTTGCCTCCAGTTTCAGCCAACTGATAACTTATAAATAATAAGTGAAATGACTCGTACTTGTATAATTTTGAAATTTTATTAGTAATATGTGATGTTTTAGTAAAAAAAAATACTATAATTAAGTATAAGACTTATCCATCATGAACCAACTAAAGCTTGTTTTTTTGTAACTGGGTTGTTCTGGGTTAAGTCCTCAAGTAAAAAGAATATAAATAATTAGCTGTTTGCTAAATATGAGTAATAAAAATGGTTTTGCAAGTGGTTTGATGGCAGGTATAGCAGTTGGCGGCCTGGTAGGTGGATTATTTGGAATTTTAATCGGCTCAAGGATATCTGATGATAATGATTTAGCAGAAAATTTATTAGATAGCCAAGATTCTGAAAAAGAAAAATCCACTCAAGAAACAGAAGCTATAGAAGAGACTCGCCAAAGTTTGGAGGGTAAAATAGCACAGTTGAATCAAGCAATTGATGAAGTTCGCCAGCAAATAGGTTCTGTAAATGGATCTTTGGAAAAGACAGAGCGATCGCTCTGAAGAGTGAAGAATAATTAGATTTTGTAGATTTTAGAGATAGCTCTGGGTCGCTAAATAGGACAAAGCTATGCTAAACTCTATTATAGAACTTATTGGTTGTTTGTAGTTTCACAATAATAATATTTATGAGTGCTTCAATAGGACTATTAGCCCAAACATTATCAACTTTTGTGAGCATATATTTGCTTTTGATGTTCATTAGGATTTTGTTAAGTTGGTTCCCTAATGTTAATTGGTATGACCCACCATTTTCTGTATTAAGTCAGTTAACAGACCCTTATCTAAATATATTTCGTTCTATTATTCCACCCTTGGGAGGTATTGACTTTTCTCCCATAATTGCTATCTTTGCTCTCCAGTTTGCAGCTCAAATTTTAACTGGATTACTAGGTAGTATAGCAGTTTATTAATATCTATAAAACAATATTAATTTCAGTTGTAATATTTTGGTGGTAGGGGCGAATCGCAATTCGCCCCTACATTAGTCATACAAAAGCTAAAGCCTTTTTTATTTGAAAAAATTACCAAATTTTTCCTCGCTCAAGCTGAAAAGGTGAGTATTTTGAGTAGACAAGGGCGGAAAGATAGAGCAACAATTCTTCCTCCTACTCTTACCTCCTCGATAATTCCCATTCCTCCTGACTCCTGTACGGGCGTTAACGTTTGCGGAGCATTCCGATAGGAAAGTTGTGCGAAGCTAACGGCCGTTTCGCGGAGCGACATGTTTGCGGAGCATTCCGTCAGGAAAACGCCCCTAGGACTTCTGACTCCTACCCTCCTACCCTAACCCATAGGACTTTTTCAGCAAACCCTAAATATTAAAATCCGTCGAATTCTTCAATAGTTTGCTCCCACCGAATTTTACTAGGAAAGCCAGATGATTTAAACTGCTTAAGTTTTAAGGGAGTAGGTAGATTTGCTGGTATAGAAACTCTAATTTCAAAATCTGTAGTAGTAAGTGCGGGAACTTCTGGAATTGAACCTAGTCTAGTACGATTTTGCATGACGTTATTGTTATTCGCATCATAAATACGTCCATACACATCAGCGTCATATACATTTTTACCAGAAGCATTTTGGGCTTTTCCACTAATGATAAAGCAGTTAGCTCCCATACTAGAACCACTGCTAATAATTCCTGTTGATAGACTGGGGGGACAATCTTTGTAGTCTATATTATATAGTTTAATTGGAATTAATGCCCAAGCTGGGCTACTCCACAACCAAGTTACTATGGCAATTAAGCTGGAGATAATAATATTCGGTAAGAATCGCGATCGCATATAATGAATTTTTAGACTAATTATTATATATAACTTTAGCTTATCTCAAACAACTTAGCAAAATTATCTATTTTGCTTTAAGTAGCTAGGCATAATTAAATATCACTATGTCATTGCGACGGTCACTCCGTGGAAGGTTTGCGCAGCATTCCGGAACGGATACCAATCTCAGGGGTTTGAGCTGCATAAACATTTTTTTTAATAGTATAGGTTTATTTGCCCCTAACTACTTAATCCCAGAATAGAGCTATTGATAAGATTAAAAAAATGTTAATATTTTTATCGTTGCGAAATATTTATGTTAATGGTTAAATATAAAAAAATATTCCTAATAAAGAAGTACAAATATTCCTAATAAAGAAGTACAAATATTCC
>NZ_JBNHEQ010000114.1:9393-12190 GCF_050016015.1 Dapis hubbardiae BLCC-M172 | reverse complement strand
TATTTAATCAGCAAGCCTTAGTTAGGAGAAATTGGAATTATAGATGTTAGGGAGTAGGGAGTAGGGAGTAGGGAATAGTTAGGAGAAATGGGAATTAATAGAGTAGGTAGTCAGATATTTTGTCCCTTGATTTTTCTGCCTTTGTCTGCTAAAAATTCTAACTTTTTGCAGCTCTAGCAACCGAAAAGCTAGCATTTTTTCGACTAAAAAAAGCTAAAGCCTTTATCTGTCAATTTTTTGAGATTTAATCAGCAAGTCCTAGTTAATGATAATTGATATAATATCTCTGGCAATATGCTATAATAAAAAAATGTGCCTTGGAATATTTTGAGTAAAATTAGTTGCCAAAATGTGATATGGCGTGATATAATAGTTAAGGTTTACGGGGCGTAGCGCAGCTTGGTAGCGCACCACTTTGGGGTAGTGGGGGTCGTGGGTTCAAATCCCGCCGCTCCGATTTATTCATGGCAAGGGTTCCAGTCTTTTCCTTTAATCTCTTGTTTCCATATACCTCTTTAAAAATACTACATAAATACAACATCACGAAAGAGTAAAAATATTTAGACTTCTGGTATAACCTATTTTTCTATAAAAATTCCTATTTATAGATGATAACTTATGCCGATACTTTTATTAAACCCTATTTCAACACCTCGACACCAGGGAAATAGAAAGTCAAATTTAAAAAATTATTTCTGAAAAATTGCTGAGGGATGACTTTTTATTTCTAACGCTTAAGCAGAGCGGTAAAAGGATTTAACATTATTTTAGGAACTTAATGTCTCCAGGTTGGAGCTTTTAATAAGGTACAAACAAAATACTTAAAAATAGGAGCTAAAACAATGAAATACTTTTCAGTTTTTATGGAGCTATTACGAGAGAGACAGAAGTTTCTAGAAGATATTCGTCAAGGTCATCAACTTAAGGATAAAATATTAGGTTTATTAATTTCTAGTGCTGTATTTTTTGCTATTTTATTTATGGTGCAATAATAGGGAGTTCAAATAGTTGGTTACAAGCATCTTTTTCGGCTGTTAAGTTACCAGCATTATATTTATTAACTTTAATTATTTGTTTTCCCACATTATACTTTTTTAATGTCATGTTTGGTTCTAAAAAAACCTTTGAACAATTTTTGACATTATTAATGACTGCAATGGCATTAATTGCAGTTTTATTATTTGGCTTTGCACCAGTTAGTTTGTTTTTCCTCTTGTCTATAAATAATTATCAGTTTTTTGTATTATTGAACGTTGTCATTTTTGCAGTTACAGGCTTTTTAGGGGTACAATTCTTTTACCAAGGAATGAATTTTTTATCTGAAGAAGATGGAGAAGGAAAAGAAGTTAGATTGAAGATTTTGCGATTTTGGTTGGGATTATATACTTTTGTGGGATTTCAATTAGGATGGACTCTACGACCTTTTTTTGGAGCACCAGGAGAACCTTTCCAAATTTTTAGAGACAACCAAGATAATTTTTATTTAACGATTATCAATCTAATTACCAGTCTTTTAGGATTCAAATAAAACTGTTGTGAGAGCAAATGTGAAATAATTATGCAACGAGATTTACAAGATTTGAAAATTCTAGAACTAGAGGTTGAGAAATTAAGTAATAAAAGTTTGAGTGATATATTAATGGTGAATTTATATCAGTTACCATTAGGATTTAGTCAAAGGCAAATTTTGTCAATTATGTTGAATCAAATTGTTGTATTTGGTTTAACTTTAATTATTTCTCTACCTCTAACTTTAGTTATGATTACGAAGACAAGTTATGCTTCTGATGACCCTCGCTTAATCAATCTATTTATCAAAATTGTTTTCGGAATATCATTGGGTATTACTCTGTGCTGGAATATTTATATGTGGTGGAAAACTAAACCACTCAAAGAACTAGCAAAATTGCAGAATGAGGTAAATAAATATAATCAGGTAATTGCAGCGGTATAAATTATGGATAAATTAGCTGCGGTAGGAAATTTAGAAGTAAATTTGATTAATCGAAATGATGTAATTAAAGCATTATCAAGTAACTAGAGAAAGTTTGATTTGTGCAATACAAACAGAAAGAATTTTACGGGAAAATCAAGATTTTATTATGAGGCGCTATGAATTATTTGCCAGTATGGAAAATAATTTATCTGCTCTAATGAATTTTGATGTTAAAAATCAAGCAACTGAATATGGAAAATTACTGAATGAAGCATTAGAAATTGGTATGAGTGTGCAGAAATAAGTACGAATTTTGTCTGGAGTTTCGGTAGAGAAATAATATTAATAAAAGAAGGAAAAGGGAAGCTTGCTTCTAGCATTTGTAATAAACATTTATCACACTTGGTATAACCCTAAATAATTTGTGAAAAAAAACTGTCGGGGTTTGGTTTGCAAATTCCATTTACGCTTTGGTTTGGAGACCAAAACCCTACGATTAAATGTTAAAACCTATTTATAATTGCTAAATTATCATTAATTTTAACAGCTACAAGATTCGGTTTTGAAAGTAAAATATGGTAATCTATAAGTCAGCAAAAATAGCTGATAAACGAATGACCAGATTTATCCACGACCAATTTGCTAAAGTCCCGTTAGAAGAACTATTATCACAATTTGGAGAATGTCAAGCACCTCTATTAAATCCGCAATGAAATTAGACAAGTTGATGTCTTTTTTGCACCAACAACTGGAGCAAAAAATGCACCATAAGTATTAGGATTATTAGGAAAATTAGCCTCTACTATTTCTTTCTTTGAACCTTTCCGTAATCCTATAACTATTAATTAAATTCAGACTTGT
>NZ_JBNHEQ010000114.1:0-9293 GCF_050016015.1 Dapis hubbardiae BLCC-M172 | reverse complement strand
AAAGACTAAGATTACTGAGGATAATTATCCGAAATTATGGATTTTAACACCCACTACTTCTTTCTTTGAACCTTTCCGTAATCCTATAACTATTAATTAAATTCAGACTTGTCTATTACACATCTCCAACAATAAAAAATCAAATCAATTATCGTAGATAAATCATCAATTATTTCCCCCCTATTCCCTCCATACCTATTCCCTCTTTTCTGGAGATGTATATTGGAATTATTAGAAGTTCATACAGATTATCTCGGTCGAGCGAATCGAGAAAAGACTAAGATTACTGAGGATAATTATCCGAAATTATGGATTTTAACACCCACTGCATCAAGTAAAATACTAGAGAATATTGGCGCTAAAACTGATGGGGATAATTGGGGCGAAGGAGTTTATTTATTAGCTCAATTCTTGAGAACTGGATTAGTAGTAATTCATCAATTACCAGAAACATTAGATACTTTAAAATGCTTTGTTTTTGTTATCTTCTTTGCGTAGTAATTTAGAAGTAAGTTCAGAATTATAACAAGAAGATAGGGAGTTGATTATGCACTTATCACCACTTTTATTATACAAATTAGAAACTGCTACTTAGTCAGGTATAGAGCAAGGTTACCGAATTGAACACACTGCAATTATTGAGGATTTGTTGATAATAAAGTTTAATTCTTTAGATGACAAACTTAGGAATATTATTGAACCAATTTTGTTTTTATCTCCAGAAGAATTTTCCTCTTTACTATTACAGCTATCTTAATTATGTCGTGAGGAATTATTTGGAAGATTTAGTAGTGAGAGTTAATAGGAGAATTTGAAATCAAAAAAGGGCGATCGCTTATCACATAAAATCTGACTCTAAAGTACATAAACTGGGTTTGTATTAGAGGCCATACTACACTGACATCTGTCTCCCATAAACCCGGTTTCTTCTCATACTCTAAAGCAAGCGGATTTGATCTAAAAAATCTATTTTAGATGTTATAGGATAAATAGTACAATAGATTAATTTCTGTTAATTAACAAAGTCAAAGTATCGTTACATAATACCTTTTAAAGTAGAATTGAAATACAAGAACATATTGGACTAAAAGTACCGGAAACAATATCGGAAAAACACTAAATTTTAAATCTATTTTAGTGATAAATACCTAAATTAATCCGATACATAATCCCAATTAATTTAACCATACTTTAGAAAAAAATGGTCGCACAAATATCCGATAGTAACTACGAAACCAAAACCCAAGAAATAGCTAAACAAATCTTGACAGCAACTCAAGAAAAAAATCGTTCTTTCTTAGGTCAATTACAAAATCAAATGCGGTGGGATGATAAACTACTCGACTGGGCAATGGCAAGTCCGGGTTTACGGGTACAACTATTTCGTTTTATTGACTGTTTACCAGCATTACGGAGTAAACCAGAAATAGCCGCTCACCTTCAAGAATATTTGACTACTGAAGAAGTCGAACTACCAGAAGCACTGAAAAAACTGCTCAATTTTGCTAACCCAGACTCCGTTCCTGGTCAACTAGCAGCTACTACTGTTGCACCCGCAGTAGAAACCCTTGCTCATAAATACATTGCCGGGGAAAATGTCAAACAAATTATCAAAACTCTAGAAAAACTACGGAAAGATAAAATGTGCTTTACCGTAGACTTGCTTGGGGAAGCAGTCATCACTGAAACTGAAGCACAGTTATATTTAGACCGTTATCTCGAACTGATGACTCAACTCTCCCAAGCTGCTAACAAGTGGTCATCAGTTCCCCAGATAGACGAAGCAGAAGGGAAAAAACTACCACGAGTACAAGTATCAGTAAAACTTACAGCATTTTATTCCCAGTTTGACCCCCTTGATGTCAAAGGTAGTCAAGAACGAGTTAGCGATCGCATCCGAACTCTACTCAGACGTGCCAAAGAACTCGGTGTAGCAGTTCACTTCGACATGGAACAATACACCTACAAAGACCTAACCATTGCTATTCTCAAAGAATTGTTGATGGAAGAAGAGTTCCGCAACCGTAGCGATATCGGTGTGACGACTCAAGCATATTTGCGGGATAGCGAAAAAGATTTGCAAGGTATTATTGACTGGGCAAAAAATCGAGGTTGCCCCGTTACTGTTCGACTCGTCAAAGGAGCATATTGGGATCAGGAAACCATCACAGCTTTACAAAACGACTGGCCACAACCAGTATTTAATGATAAACCTGAAACTGATGCCAACTTTGAAAAGCTGACTCAGATGATGCTAGAAAATCATCAATATATTTACTCAGCTATCGGTAGTCATAACGTTCGTTCTCAGGCAAGGGCGATCGCCATTGCAGAAACTCTAAACGTGCCTCCGCGTTGTTTCGAGATGCAAGTTCTCTACGGTATGGGCGACCAAATAGCTAAAACATTAGTAGACAAAGGTTATCGCGTCCGAGTTTATTGCCCCTACGGCGACCTATTACCAGGAATGGCATATTTAATTCGTCGTTTATTGGAAAATACTGCCAATAGTTCATTCCTCAGACAAAGTTCAGAAAACAAACCTTTAGAAGAATTATTGGCAGCACCTACTACCAACGGCAAAACTACAATTCACGATATTGTCAAACCAGTTTTCAATAATGCTGCGGATAGTGACTACGCCAACGCCCAACAACGGGAACAAGCTCTAAATAGCATTGGCAAAGCACGACTACAGTTAGGAAAAACCTATCTACCAATTATCAATGGTGAATACACAAACACTGCACAAATAGTTGATTCCGTCAACCCGTCAAACCCCAAAGAGGTTGTTGGCAAAATTGGTTTAATCTCCGTCGAACAAGCAGAACACGCAATTAAAGCAGCAAAAGCAGCATTTCCTGGTTGGAAGAAAACACCAGTGCGGGAACGGACAGCAATATTGCGCAAAGCTGCCGACTTAATGGAAAAACGTCGCCACGAACTGACAGCATGGATGGTTTTAGAAGTTGGTAAACCCCTTAACCAATGTAATGCCGAAGTTTCTGAAGCTATAGATTTTTGTCGTTATTATGCTGATGAAATGGAACGGTTAGATATGGGTTATAAATATGATACCGCTGGAGAAACTGACCGTTATTATTATCAACCCCGTGGTATTTCTTTGGTGATTTCCCCTTGGAATTTTCCTCTAGCTATTCCTACTGGAATGACGGTTTCATCTTTGGTGACTGGTAACTGCACGTTGTTGAAACCTGCGGAGACATCATCGGTTATTGCTTCTAAAATTGCTGAAATTTTGGTAGAAGCGGGTTTTCCTAAAGGGGTATTCCAATTTGTTCCAGGTAAAGGTTCCAGCGTTGGTGATTTTATGGTGAAACACCCAGATGTTAATAGTATTACTTTTACTGGTTCTCAGGAAGTAGGTTGTCATATCTATGCTGAAGCTGCAATTTTGCGACCAGGGCAAAAACATCTGAAGCGAGTTATTGCTGAAATGGGTGGTAAAAATGCGATTATTGTGGATGAAAGTGCTGACCTTGACCAAGCAGTTGCTGGTGTTGTCTATTCTGCTTTTGGATATAGCGGACAGAAATGTTCTGCTTGTTCGCGGGTTGTGGTGTCGGCACCAATTTATGATGCTTTTGTGGAAAGGTTGGTAGAAGCTACGCGATCGCTCAATATAGGAGATGCAGAGAAACCAAGTACCCAAGTTGGTCCGGTAATTGATGATAAGGCGCAAAAGCGAATTCAGGAATATATTGCCAAAGGTAAGCGGGAAGCAAAAGTTGCTATTGAGATGACTGCGCCAGAGGATGGTTATTTTGTCGGTCCAGTGGTATTTAAGGATGTGTCACCAAATGCGACTATTGCTCAGGAGGAAATATTTGGTCCGGTTTTGGCAGTGATGAAAGCTCAGAATTTTACTGAGGCGTTAGAAATTGCTAACGGAACGAATTTTGCTTTGACTGGCGGGTTGTATTCTCGGACTCCTTCTCACATTGAACGAGCAAAAGCAGAATTTGAAGTAGGGAATATATATATTAATCGTGGGATTACCGGAGCGATCGTTTCCCGACAACCGTTTGGTGGGTTTAAGTTGTCTGGTGTAGGTTCAAAAGCAGGAGGTCCTGATTATTTACTGCAATTTTTGGAACCGCGCACGATAACTGAGAATGTGCAAAGGCAAGGTTTTGCACCTATTGAAGGTGTGGATAGTTGAGGTTAGATTGAGTTGTAGGGACGTTAGATGCAACGTCCCTATCTAGCAATGCCAAGGACGGGAGTCGGAACAAAAATAATTACAATGCACCACCTTGAATGGTTATGATATTACCAAAATTTCTGAGTTACCTTGGCAAGTCAATCTGATAATTGGTGGAGTTCCTTGTCAACCTTGGTCTATTGCTGGAAAGTTACGGGGTTTTGATGATTCTAGAGGAAAACTTTGGTTTGATACGATAGTAGAAATATTTAAAAGAAAAGCTGCTTGTGTTGTAGCAACTTTATCTGTTTCAGTTTCAGTATTTGTATCTTTCATAAACTGTTTCGGAACATATAACGGATAAACTGGATAACCAAATACCCATGAAACCACAAAGAATTTAATTTGCCAAATAATTTTTGATGTTTATTGTATTGACTTATAATAGTAATCTTAGTAGGAAATTTTATAATTACCCAAAATCTCAACTTAAAATAATTGCTATAATTCCTAATTGGGGGTTGGTGATTTGAGGTATGATATCCTGCCCGGATAAAAGCGTGAACAAAAAACTTTCTCCTTCTACTACTCTTTGCTTCTTCTTTCTTTCCTTCTGACTCCTGACTCCTAAATAATTAAGATTAACAGGACTTACGCATAACAACCATATCTAGTAGGTGCGAATCGCGATTCGCACCTACAAATGGTGTATAATTTCATTTTTTCCGTAACTCCTGATTAATATCATACAGTAATTCACCAACGCCCTTAATTCTAGTAAGAATCACAAAAAATTAACTCATGTCTGGTAATATCATTAATTCCCCAACCCAATTAAGCTTTTTTAATCTTGAGAAACCTATTAATTTGCAAATATATGAGCATCGGTTCACTTTTATAGATTTATTTGCGGGTATTGGTGGATTTAGAATTCCTCTAGAAGAATTAGGAGGTAAATGTTTAGGATATTCAGAAATTGTGCGACTCGTTGGCCACTAAACCAGGAAAACTGAGTATAAATGGCCTTCCGTAGCTAATCTTAAAGGAGTTTAAATATTTGGCTACTGGAAAACTCTTATCTCCTTCGAGGTGAAATTCCTCCGCCTTGTTGTTGGGTAGAAAGCATAGGCCACACTGATGAGACTGAATATCAAATTGGTGAAGCTGGTCTAAAAGCGGGAAAATACCAGTTACCTAGGAACGATACCGCAAGCAAAGGCTGACAAGTGGACGAACAGGAAGGTAATCAAACTCTCGTCAAATATAACCAACCCAAAGGTAGCTACGGGTTGAAGGACAAAAGTCAGAGGGTCTATGGGTAATCTTATAATTTCGGGATTACTAACAATCGTATCGAACCCTCCGGGAGACTTTACCCCACTAAATCAGTCGTAATAAAGGAATAAGGGAACGAGGAAACCTCCTTAAGACACCTAAGAATATAGGTCGATAACTTAGGAAGCCATTCAAGGTCAATCTACGCACTCAGACGTAGGTCTTAGGGAGAGTAGGATTGGGTAAAAAGCATATCTATGCTGACGTACCCACTGTTAGACGTAATGTAAGGTAATCAAAGCGCGATGAATAAGGCTAAAACACTAAAAAGACGTTTAGGAAATCCTAAACCATTTTTAAGCGTGGCATGGGATACAGACGATATACTAGATCCAGTATGTATTAATCCAAATCTCAAATGGAAAGATATTAACTGGAGACGGGTTGAGAAGAATGTATTTAAGTTGCAAAAGTTAATTTACAGAGCATCCAGCCGTGGCGAAATCCGTAAGATGCGTAAATACCAAAGACTTCTGACTTCTAGTTATTACGCAAGGTTGCTAGCTGTTAGGCGCGTGACCCAAGATAACCAGGGGAAGAAAACAGCAGGTGTAGATGGTATAAAAAATCTACCTCCTATGCAGAGATTAAACCTGGTTGATTTATTAAACACGCGATACCTCAAAGCAAGCCCCACCCGTAGAGTCTGGATACCAAAACCAGGGAGGGATGAGAAGAGACCTCTTGGAATCCCTACAATGTACGACCGTGCATTACAAGCTCTGGTTAAGTTGGGTATGGAACCAGAGTGGGAGGCGAGATTTGAACCTAATAGCTATGGTTTTAGACCAGGACGGTCAACACATGATGCTATCGAAGCCATCTTTCTCAGTATCAGATGCAAACCCAAATATGTGCTTGATGCTGATATATCCAAATGTTTCGACCGAATTAACCATGATGCACTGTTGAGAAAAGTAGGGTCTTTGGCCTACAGACGCTTAATCAAACAGTGGTTAAAGTCTGGAGTGTTTGACAATAAACAATTCTCAAACACTGTGGAAGGTACACCACAGGGAGGGGTGATTAGTGCCTTACTAGCAAACATCGCCTTACACGGTATGGAGGAACAATTAAACCAATTTGCCAGAACGATAGACCTCAAAAATAAAAAAGGTCATCAACAAGGCTGGCAAGACAAGGTAAACAGTCTCAACTTAGTACGCTATGCTGATGATTTCGTTATCCTACACGAAGATATTAAAGTAGTGTTACAAGCAAAAACCGTAATACAGGAATGGTTAAGCCAGGTAGGATTAGAACTAAAACCAGAAAAAACCAAAATTGCTCATACCTTAGAGGAATACAAAGGTAACGAACCTGGATTCGACTTTCTAGGATTTAACGTTAGGCAATACGAGGTTAAGTCAACTAAACAAGGATTTAAGACGCTGATTAAACCATCTTCCAAGAGTATAAAAACTCATTATCGGAAATTGGCGGATGTATGTGATTCACACAAAACTGCCCCTGTTAAGGCTTTAATAGCCAAACTAAATCCGGTAATTAGAGGATGGTCTAACTACTTCTCAGCCGTAGTCAGTAAAGAGGTGTTCAGTGAAATAGACAACCTCCTATGGAAAAGACTATGGAGATGGGCAAATAGAAGGCATCCCAATAAGCCCTCCCAATGGGTAAAGAAAAAGTATTTCCCCAAAGTTAAGAAAACCAGGAATTGGGTACTTAACGACGGCGAATATATACTAAACCTACACTCAGATATTCCTATTGTAAGGCATATCAAAGTGAAGGGTAATAAATCCCCTTATGACGGCAATTGGACTTATTGGAGTAATAGAATCGGCAAATACCCAGGCGTAAGGAAAGAAGTCACGACGCTGTTAAAACGTCAAAAGAATAAATGCGCATTTTGTGGGTTAACCTTTAGTCCAACTGACCTTATGGAAGTAGACCATATAAAACCAAGGTCTAAAGGAGGTGACAACACGCTTAAAAACAAACAACTGTTGCACCGACATTGCCACGACAGTAAAACGGCTTCAGACAAAAAGACATATCCAAAATTTAGACCCCAGGATTTACCTGATAACTATATATGGATTGACGATATGTTAACTCTGAAACAGGATGTGCCCATGAAAAGGGACGTTTAAGAGAGGAGCCGTGTGAGGTGAAAGTCTCACGCACGGTTCTGAAGACGAGTCGGGTAGGGTAACTTACCTGGCTTAGTTTAACGACTCTGATGCAATAAAGGTTTATCAGCAAAATTTTTTGACTGGATATGTCAATAATGATGAAAAATATTTGGGAGATATTACTAAAATTTCTGAGTTACCTTGGCAAGTAAATCTGATAGTTGGTGGCGTTCCTTGTCAGCCTTGGTCTGTTGCTGGAAAGTTACGGGGTTTTGATGATTCTAGAGGAAAACTTTGGTTTGATACAATCAGAGTTGTGGAGGAAAATCAACCTGAAGCTTTTATTTTTGAAAATGTGAGAGGGTTAATTAGTCCTGCTAATCAAAGGTCGTTTGAATTAATTATTGAGAAGTTTAAAAATATTGGTTATCGTGTTTATTACAAATTACTGAATTCTGCTGATTTTGGATTGCCTCAAAATAGAGAACGAGTTTTTATTGTAGGAATTAGAAAAGATTTAGATATAGATAATTTCTCTTTTCCCGAACCATTGAATTTTCAAGCTAAACTTTTTCAAGTTATTGATGGTCTCCAGGGTAATTTTGATATTCAAAAGGCAAAATTATCACCAGATATTTTGTTTAATGGTACTGTTCCAGTATCTAGAAATAAATTTCAGAAAAATGATGAGTTGAATGATTTTTTTGTTTTTTGTGATACGAGAAATGGTCATACAACTATTCATTCTTGGGATCTGATAGAGACAACTAAAAGGGAAAAGTTAATTTGTGAAACTATTCTCAAAAATAGACGGAAAAAAAAGTACGGTAAAAAAGATGGTAATCCTTTATCTTTTGTAGATTTATCTGAGTTAATAGATAATTTGCAAATTCAAGAATTGAATAATTTAGTAGAGAAGAAAATTATTCGTTATGTTTCAGAAAAGGGTTATGAATTTGTCAACTCTAAAAATTCATCAGGAATTAATGGCATATATAGAATATTTTTACCTCATTCAGAAATTGTGCCGACCTTAACTGCTACAGGTACAAAAGATTGTATAGCTACGGTTTCTATTAATGCAGAAACTCCAGAAGAGTATAAGTCTTTATTTATCCAGGAAATTTATCGGCAGAAAAAATATAGGTATATAACTGCAAAAGACTGTGCTAAGTTACAAGGTTTTCCTAGTTGGTTTAGACCGCATAGTAAGGAGAATATTGCTAAGAAACAATTCGGGAATGCTGTATCTATTCCAGTTGTTTATTATTTAGCTAAGTCTTTACTGGAGTTGCTAGGTTTTGTTAATTAGATTAACTGCATAATAGACATCTCCAAAAATCCCAAATAAAATCAATTATTAGAGGATAAACCGTCAAATTTTTTCCCCTACTCCCTACTCCCTCTTTTCTGGAGATGTCTAATGATAAATATAAAAGCTTACAACCTTCTTTTACCTAGATTTTGACTTAATCCATTGGTCAATCTTTGATTTCATCTCAACTCCAACTTCTCTAAAAATGTTTAATAAGTCTTCATATACCTTTTTACTAAAAGGACCCGCTAAGTTCTCTCCAATGACCATTAAACACTTGGGTAAGAATGGAGACCAAATTATTAGGCTGGCTAAAGAACCAGTTGATATATCGGGACTTTAGTGAAAAAATAGTAAAAAAAAGGGTATAATATATATCTGA